>JANMGN010000682.1:0-18641 GCA_031374645.1 Chitinophagales bacterium
TTTCAGCGAGCATCTTTTTTTCTGCCAACACATCTGATTTTTGAAGTATAATTGATTCATAGAATTTATACTTTTCTATAACTTTTTCTACCAGCGTATCTCTTACCACAAGCAAAATATTGCCTTTGTAATTGTATAAAAGCTCTAAAAGAGCTACGTGATGTCCTTCGTCGTTGAGTTCTAATTTTCCGATTTCATCTATTACAATCCATTCTTTTTGTATTGCAATTGCTTCAGAAATAATGGTATTTGCAATTATAAAGGCATTTTTATCTAAAAAATAATTTCCTATCGCTATCGTGTTTTCGCTTTTTTCTGTCTGAAAAGGCGTTTTTTTTCCGTTTAAAACATTATACAAGATTTTTTTATCTAAAAAAGTAGGCGTAACAAAACCACCTACGTCTTTATGTTCGCACCAGCGAAGTAGTGCTTCTGATTTACCTGTTTGGATTGCGCCACTAAGCAAAAAAACAGTAGAACGATTTTTTTCTTCGTAAAAAACATTGAGCCAAATGGTATAAATTATAAATTGTTTTATTCTAAAAAAACCTTTGTATTGTTTTGCTATTTTCCATGCGATTTGAGTTTTCAGCGTAATTTTAGGAAAAGATTTCACAATGTTATCTACGATTGTATTATTTTTTCGCAATAAAAAATGATAGTGTTTTTTAACAAATATGGGCGCAATAAAAAATAATAGGATTACGAGCGCAGCTGTTTTTAGTAAATAAAAAATATCTAATTTATTTAAAAAAATAAGAAATACTAACAAAATACTGAAAATCAATAATCCTATTCCTGCTTTTTTACCTGTCTTTTTTAAATTACTATCATTTTGCAACTGAAAATTAGCTATCGAAATGCTTTTTTCTTCGATACCAAATGCCTCTATATTTTTACTAATATAATTTGCCCAATAACTGAGAAGTATCGCCCAAGTAGCATAAAGCAATAGGTAAATGACAAAAAACAACAAAGCGGCATTGTTGATATTATCGGGAGCTACTCGAAAAAAATCCGCAACAACTTTGACGCTTGTGTTCCAAAAGGTTTTACCAAAAATTAGAAAAGCCATCAATGGTTTTTGCAACGCAGATTCGAGCATTACCAGTAAAGCAAAAACTACAATACTTAACCTTTGAAGTTTGAAAATGGAAAATATAAACGCTGCCAGTAGTCCCTGAAAAGTTACTGCAACGTAAGCTCCAAAAGGTGTATAAGGACTTAGTAAAAATTTGACAGCAAGCACAATTCCTAATGCTTTTAGAAAAATTTTAGCGTTATTATCAGAGTATTTCGCAATTAAAATATTGATAATTATGGAGAAACCTCCAATCACAAAACCTGTAATCGGAATATGCAAAAGATGCAATAAGCCGCCGAGCGCAGCTTCTGTAAATGCCCAAAGGTAAATTAGTTTGAGTAAAATGGTATCTTTATCGATACGTGAGCCGTTGGCTTTCTGTGGTGTGAGTGCTAACATATTTGCGGTATTCTCACTGAGCAGTAAATGAAAATTGCTAAAACGCTGATTTCTAATACTTTATAATTAGTAACGCTAAAAAAATAAGTTGTGCATTTCATCACTCCATGATGAAATGCACAACTTATTTTTTTTACATTTACTTAGCGGAGAAAAAGGGATTCGAACCCTTGATACACTTTTGGCGCATACACACTTTCCAGGCGTGCTCCTTCGACCACTCGGACATTTCTCCGTTTTTAAAATCGTCTGCAAGGTATATATTTTAATTGATTACTTGCATATAACTCGTGATAAAACGATTATTTTTTAGAAAAATCAAATCGCAGTTGCCGAAAAATGTAAAATTTCATCTACATATTTACGGTCATTTGCAAGACGAGGTACTTTTGTTTGTCCTCCGATGCGCCCTTTTGATTTTAGCCAATTATAAAAAGTACCTCTCGGAACGATACGCAAAATCAGACGGTCGAGTGCAAGTCCTTTGAAACGTTTTGCTTCATAATCTGAATTAACTCGCTGTAAATTAGAATCTAACGCATCATTAAAAAGTTCTATATCGTGTGGTGGTTTTTCAAATTCTACAATCCACTCGTGTCCGCCTTTTCCTTTCTCACCAAAATAAATAGGCGCAACAGTGTATTCAGAAACAGATGCGGAAAACAAAGCGCAGGTTTCAGCCAATGCTTTATCTGTGTTAGAAACCATTACTTCTTCGCCAAAAGCATTGACAAATTGCTTGGTTCTGCCTGTAATTTTTATTTTGTAAGGCGAAGTAGAAGTGAACATAACGGTATCGCCAGGTGTGTATCGCCACAAACCTGCATTTGTCGTGATGACCAAAGCGTAATTTACAAAAGGCTCTATTTCATGCAACGGAATTGCCTTCGGATTTTCTTTTTCCCATTCTGCAGCGGGCAAAAACTCGTAAAAGATGCCATTATCTAATAAAAGCAACATATCATCGCCTTTGTGATCGTCTTGTATAGCAAAAAAACCTTCCGAAGCATTATAAATTTCTTGATAAGCAAAATTTTCTTTTGGAATAAACTGTTTAAATTGCTCTCGATAAGGCGAAAAACTTACGCCACCGTGCATATATGCCTCAAATCCAGGCCAAACTTCGAGCAAATTATTTTTACCCGTAAGCTCCAAAATACGTTTGAAAAGTACAACTGACCAAGTAGGAACACCGCAAAACATAACCAAATTTTGTTTGGGAAGAAGCTCCGCCATGCGCTCTATTTTTTCTTCAAAATTCGACATAATAAGCGTATCGAAATCAGGCGACATAAAAGGACGAGTAAAATAAGGCGCATGTTGCATGATAATCCCCGATACATCTCCTATATGACTTTTTGGAAAAGGGTCAAATTTGACCGTACTTCCGCCCATTAAGACGGTTTTTTCTTGAAAACAAAGCGAATTTGGGTTATTTTCATACATGATACTCATAGCGTCCCATGTTCCTCTGATGTGGCATTGTTTCAAGTTTTGCGATGTGACTGGAATAAATTTGCTTTTGTCATTGGTCGTACCAGAAGACTTTGAAAACCACCGTACCACTCCACTCCAAAGCACATCTTTTTCGCCGTGCATCATTCGCTCAATGAAAGGTTTGAAATAATCGTAGTCACGAATAGGCATTCGTGCTGCAAAATCTTCGTAGGTTTTGATACTTTCAAAATCAAAAATTTTCCCTATTTCTGTATGCCGATTCGTTTGCAAAAACTGTTTGAGCCACTGCTCTTGTACACGATGAGGCTCTCGCATATACTGTTCTATACGCTTGTAATTATGGGACAAATACCACTTAAAACCTTGATTTATTAACTTTTTCATTGTTCTGTTTTCAAATACAATACCAAAGTACGGCGTTTTTTTTGAACTACCAAATTTTTAGTAAATGTTTTTTAACTTCTGCTAAGAAGTAAAATTTTTAATGAAACTTTATCTTATCTCAATTGTTTAATTAAATGATAAAATACTAAATTTCTATAAATTAAGTTCTTACTTTTACGCTGTTAAAGATTGTAAAAAAATGTCAGCATTAGATACTATAAAAAAACCAATAGACAAAGAACTTGATTTGTTTGATAAGCATTTCAAAGAAGCAATGAAAAGTCAAGTGCCCTTGTTGGACAAAATTACTTACTATATTGTACAGCGACGAGGAAAACAAATGCGCCCGATGTTTGTTTTTTTGAGTGCGGCTTTGTGTGGAAAAATCAACGAATCTACCTATAACGCAGCGACTTTTGTAGAACTTATTCACACCGCAACGCTCGTTCACGATGATGTCGTAGATGACAGTTACGAGCGTAGAGGTTTTTTTTCTATCAATGCCATTTGGAAAAATAAAATTGCGGTATTGGTTGGCGATTATTTGCTTTCACATGGTATGCAATTGGCACTCAAAAGCAACGAATTTCGCTTACTACAAATCGTTTCCAATGCGATAAGAGAAATGGCAGAGGGAGAGCTTTTGCAAATAGAAAAAGCTCGAAAATTAGACATAAAAGAAGAAATTTACTACAATATTATACGTCAAAAAACAGCTTCGCTCATAGCTTCAGCGTGCAGTGCAGGCGCAGCTTCTGCTACAAAAGAGGACGAAACGATAGAAAAAATGCGTCTTTTTGGCGAAAAATTAGGTATTGCTTTTCAAATAAAAGATGACCTTTTTGATTTCGGAACAGACGATATAGGTAAGCCGCTTGGCATCGACATCAAAGAAAAAAAAATGACCTTGCCGCTTATTTTTGCGCTGGAAAATGCCTCACGTGAAGACAAACGTCGCATTATAAACAATGTAAAAGTCCACAACGAAAAACCCGAAAAAGTAGCCGAAGTTATCCATTTTGTAAGAGAAAGCGGAGGTCTTGAATATGCCGAAAAAGCCATGTACGAGTACCGTCAGCAAGCATTTGATATTTTATATACGTTTCCGCCTTCCGAAATTCGGACTTCACTCGAAGATTTAGTGCTATACGTAACGGAACGAAAAAAGTAAAGTATTTTTGTTCGTCTTTTACCGTCTTGAATACCGCACGGATACAAGACGAACAAAAAGCTCAATTCCTAAAAGCGCCCAATTGTTGTCCTACAAAATCGTTTGCAATTTTTTCGCTATCGGGCAAACCAACTGGCAAATCAGGGTCGTCGTGTGTCCAATGAACAGTTTTGAAAATATAATCCCAAACGCTCAAAGTAATACCATAATTAAAACCTTTTGGATGCGAAGTAGGAAATTCTTTTGCGTGATGCCAAAGGTGCATCTGAGGGCCATTGAGCAAATATTTTAATTTTCCCATAGGCAAATACAAATTAGCATGATCCAACTGACCTGTGACAAAAGTGAAAATATGTACGATAAAAAAATCAGAAATCCCAAAGCCCAACATCGCCAAAGGAGCGTACTCTAAGGTTCTATAAATAATATTTTCCATAAAATGAAAACGCATCAGCGCACCAAAACCCATTTCTTCGGTACTGTGATGCACTTTATGAAAACGCCACATCCAAGCGTAATTGTGCAATAAGCGATGTATATTGTATTGCATAAAATCACGTAACACAAAGATTATCAGCAATTTAGACCAATGTGAAATGTTTTCCAGATGAATAGCGACCGTATTTTGAAAACCAAAAAGAGCTAAAAAATCTTTGAACAATTGTACAAACACATTCGATAAAGCAAAATAGGCTACTAAGGAAAATAAAAAATAATTCCAAAAAGTGTAAAAAATATCCAGCCAAAAATCCGTACGAATTTTAGCCTGATTTTTGCGCCAAGGAAACAGAATTTCCAAAACCCATATCACAACAGAAGCTCCCAAAACCCAATGAAAATAATTGTGCCAACTCGGATTTAGAATTTCCAGCCACAAAAAACGTCCGTATTCTGTATAAGAGTTATATATGATGTCAAAATATCTATTCATAACATTTATTTATTTCAAAGGTAAAATAAAAATAAACGTTGAGAGAAATTTTTAGTTTAAAAAATACATCAAAATCGTACCTTTGTATTTTGAAAGACATTTTTACACATTTTACACAAAGAAAATAATTTTATTTATATGAAAAAATACCAATTTACAGCTGCTGAACGTTTTATGCGTTATGTACAAATAGACACACAAGCTGACCCAAATTCTAACACAACGCCTTCGAGCGAAAAACAAAAAAATCTGAGCCGCCTTTTGGTACAAGAACTTTTGGATATGGGTATTTCTGACGCTGAAACAGACGATTTTGGCTATGTTTATGCTACTATTCCTGCAAATACGGACAAAAAAGTGCCAGTTTTGTGTTTTTGCTCTCATGTGGACACTGCGCCAGATTGTAGCGGAACGAATGTAAAACCAATCTTACACAAAAACTATCAAGGTGGCGATATTGTTTTGCCAGATGATACGACACAAATCATAAATATTAAAGGATTTCCGTATCTGAAAACACAAATTGGTAACGACATTATCACTGCAAGTGGTACAACTTTGCTCGGTGCTGACGATAAAGCTGGTGTGGCTGAAATAATGGACGCAGCACATTATCTTATCAATAATCCGCAAGTAAAACACGGTAAAATTCGCCTTTTATTTACGCCCGACGAAGAAATTGGTCGTGGTGTGGACAATGTGGATATAAAAAAATTAGGCGCAGATTTCGCTTATACGCTCGATGGCGGACCACTCGGAGATGTGGAAGACGAAACTTTTTCTGCCGATGGCGTTTTGCTTACCATTCATGGTTTGAGTGCGCATCCTGGTTATGCGAAAGGAAAGATGGAAAATGCAATCAAAATTGCTTCCGAAATCGTAGCAGCATTGCCTAAAAAACGTCTTTCTCCCGAAAGTACAGAAAAAAAACAAGGTTTTGTTCATCCTACTTCTGTAAGCGGCGTATTAGAAAAAGCAAGTGTTTCTTTTATAATACGTGATTTTACAGATGAAAAATTAGCAGAACACGAAGCGGAACTGGAAGCAATCGTGAAAAAGGTAATGGCAAAATATCCTAATTCTACCTACGAATTTAAAATTACAGAGCAATACCGCAATATGAAAAAGATTTTGGATAAATACCCTGAAATCATGGAAAATGCTGTAGAAGCTATCCGTCGTGCAGGAATGAAACCTCAAACAGACGCTATCCGTGGTGGAACAGACGGCTCTCGCTTGTCGTTTATGGGTTTGCCTTGTCCTAATCTTTTTGCTGGCGAAATGGGCATACATTCTAAACGGGAATGGGTTTCTGTTCAAGATATGAACAAAGCGGTGGAAACTATCGTGAATATTTGTCAGATTTTTGAAGAAAAGGCGTAAAAATATAACTAAAACAAAAAAACCTTCTAATTTCGTTAAAAATTAGAAGGTTTTTTATTATAAATAAATTTATAAAATTAATTACTCAACATTACAGGCATTACCAACATCAGGATAGCAGAGCCATCATTTTGTTCTTGTGGTAATAAAATACCTGCACGAGTTGGTGTAGAAAGTTCCATTTTTATCTCGTCACTTTCAAGTACGCCAAGCATTTCTATCAAAAATTTAGCGTTGAAGCCGATAGTCAAAGAGCCGCCTTCGTAAGTACAAGGTAACTGTTCGGTTGCTTCGTTAGAAAAATCTAAATCTTGTGCAGAAACTGTTAAACTTCCCGAATTTATATTTAAAACAACTTGATTTGTCGTTTTATTGGCATAAATGGCGATACGTTTTAATGAATTTTGTAAATCTGTACGACCAACATTCAGCGTGTTAGGATTGTCAATCGGGATAACCGCATTGTAATCTGGATAACGTTGATCTATCAAACGGCAAACCAAATTCGTAGTGCCAAAGGCAAAAAATGCGTTTGCTTTGTTGAAAGAAAGGCTTACCTCTCCGCCTGCGGAAAGTGCATTTTTCAACAAATTCAATGCTTTTTTAGGTACGATAAAAGTAGTCGAAACATCTCCTTTCACCTCCAAAGCAGTGTATTTTACCAACTTATGAGCATCTGTCGCTACAAAAACAATTTTATTTGGCTCTACTTGGAAATAAACGCCAGTCATCGCTGGGCGCAAATCATCGTTGCTGGTAGCAAATATTGTTTTGGTAATTGCTTGTGCCAAAGCGGACGCTGGAAGCGTAACGCTATCCACACTGTCAGGCTCAGGAATACTCGGATAATCAGCACCATTTTCGCCAGCCAAACGGTATTTTCCGTAAGCAGAAGTTATTTCGATACTAAAATTTTCCTCGTTATAAGAAAAAGTAATCGGCTGTTGCGGTAAGGCTTTGAGTGTATCCAACAAGATTTTTGCAGGAACAGCAATTACGCCGTTGCCGTCCGCCATCACTTCTATTTCGGTTGTGATAGAAGTTTCGAGGTCGGTTGCAGCAATTGTCAAGCGATTATCTTGAATTGTGAATAAAAAATCTTCAAGAATCGGCAAAACTGGGTTTGATGCTATCGCACCGCTTACCACTTGCAGTTGTTTGAGAAGGTCGGTTGAAGAAACGCTAAATTTCATAGTCTAAATTATAATGCTAAAAATTCATATTTTTAACGTTTAAATAGCTCATAATCAATGATTTGCAATTATTTAAACGTAATATTATTTTACTAAAACTATTTTATAAAATTAAATACCTTAGAGAAATACGGTTTTTATATTTATACGTTACAAATCTAATACATTTTATATATTTATAAACAAAAAAATATAAACAAAATGTGGATAACTCGTTTTATGGCAAAAAAAATGTGGATAACTAACTCCTATTATCATCTTTTTGTAAAAATAAGCCACAATAATCCTACCAAATATCGTTTGACAATTCTATGATGATAAAAAATAATAAGATAACTACCTTTGCAACGTAAATTAGCTTTTTAATTTACTTGAACAAAAATCTTATAAAATATTTTATCCGTTATGAAAAAAAGTCTTACACTAACACTTTTTATTGCATTTATTGCAAATCTCTCGATTGCTCAATTTCAAATCACAACAGGTGCTGGCTATCAGAGCCAAACGTTTTATACGCTTAAAAATGACGGCGTAAAAACAATCAAAAACACAGAGTGGGACTTGGCATTCACTGTATATGGACAGCAAGATGGTGGTGTTTTTATCAACGAAGCGGCTGGTAGTTCAATGGGACAAGCACTTCCTTCGATAGAATTGTACAAAACTGCTGCAAAGAATTTTCAGGAAGTTATTTTAGAATCAAATATTAATCTAAAAGATGATCGTTTATATAACGACGAAAAAAACAAATCTTGGCAGTACGGTGCTTTCAACGAAACTCGTGACAAAGTAAAAGTATCTCCTTTCGATTATGGTTGGGGCGTTTATAATACAGGTACAAAGGCTGTAGAAGGCAAAATGGTTTATGCTGTAAAAACTCGTAACGGAAAGTTTCGTAAAATCGAAATTCAAAATCTTACAGGAGTTGTATATCAAGTGCGTCATGCTAATTTAGATGGCTCTGACGAAAAAAGTTTTACACTTGACAAAAGCAAATTTGCGGGAAAAACATTGGCTTATTATTCTTTTGCAACAAACACTACTTCTGATATAGAACCTGCAAATTTTGACCTTTGGTTCACACGCTACGTATCTTATGTGACACAAGGTACAACTACTGCACAATATAATGTAACTGGTATTTTGTCTGGTCGTGGCGTAAGAGTAGCGAGAGCTGCTGGTATTGACCCTGTAAAAGTAAAGTACGAAGACTTTAAAGATAAAGTTTCTTCACAATTAGATACAATAGGTAGCGATTGGAAAACAGTAAATATTGGCACAGGCGAATGGAAAGTTCCTGCTGACCGTGCTTATTTTGTCATAAACAAAGCCGGTGAGATTTACAAAGTTGTATTTATAGATTTTGAAGGTAGCGCAACAGGTACTGCAACTTTGGAAAAAACTTATATAGGTACTGTCGTCAGCAATGTAAACGACATCAGTAGCGATATTCGCTACAAAGTGTTCCCGACGGTTGTACAAGATGAAGTAAATGTTGCTTTTGATTTGACGGCAAGCGAAACATTTGATCTTTCTATTATTGATATGAATGGTCGTGTGGTTTTAAATAAAAAATTGGAAGCGTCAAGCGGCTTTCAAATAACGACTTTAGATGTAAGCAACTTATTATCAGGTACTTATATCACACGCTTAGCTTCTAAAAACGGTATTGCGACGAGTAAAATCGTAAAATAATTTTTTTACAGTAATTAGGGTTTTGACTAAGTTGTTGTACAATTGAAACATTTTCATCTCGATTGTACAACAGCCTAGTCTTTTTTGGTTTAAGTCCACACTATTTAGAAAATATTTCCTATGCAAAAAATTCTCTTTTTCGTCTTATTGCCTTTTGTTTTGCTTGCTCAAAAAAAAGATAGTTCTGCCGCCAAAACACTCTGCGAATACGTCTGTACAGCACAAACTGCGCCTACGGATATTCGACAAGCTATTCATGCTGTGAAGGTAATCAACGAGCAAGTTATTGCACGTCGGGCGGCGAATAATGTAGAAGAATTATTGCAAGGAGAAACAAATTTTCGATTTTCGAGCGACCTGATTTTAGGTAGTGGCGTACAGATGAATGGTGTTGGCGGAGAAAATGTAAAAATCTTGATAGATGGCGTTCCTGTCATCGGAAGGCTCAATGGAAATGTAGATTTGTCGCAAATCCCTTTGTACAATGTGTTGCGTGTAGAAATCGTACAAGGCTCATTATCAAGTGTTTATGGAAGTAATGCTTCTGGTGGCGTTATCAATATTATTACTAAAAAAACACAAGTAAAACCCATAGAAGCGGAATTAAAAACACAATACGAAAGTGTAGGTATCAAAACAGCTTCGCTTCAAACTGGTTTTCAGAAGAAAAAATTATTGGTTCGTTTGGGCGTAAATGTATATGATTTTGCGATAATTCCTGCGGATAGTTTGCGTACGTCTTTGTGGAATCCTAAAAAACAATGGTCTGCACAAAGCACTTTGAAATACCGAATTAATGAAAACAATGGTATTTCCTATACCTATAATTTATTAGACGAAACCATTGATAATTTTGGAAATATTCAGCGTCCAAAATTCAAACCGTATGCTTTTGATGATAGTTACAAGACAATTCGCAACGACCATAATTTGAATTTTGAAGGACTGATAAAAAATGTAAATGTACAATCTACGCTTGCTTTTAACCAATTTTACAGACAAAAAAATAGTTACCGTACCGCTATCGCAGAAGATACAAGTGCACTTCTTGAAGGACAGCAAGATACAAGCCGTTTTAATGCCTTGATTTGGAGAAATACGTTTAGTGCAACTATTTCCAAGCAACTTACTTTGCTTGGTGGAGCAGAATTTTATTACGAAAATGCTCATGGAAGAAAAATAAATGACAGCAGCGATGTTCGTAAAAATTTTGCACAAATAGCTGATATTGCTTTATTTACAGGTGTTAAAATTAATTTATATGATAATAAACTGACTGTACAACCTACTATTCGTTATGCGTACAATACAAAGTTCACAGCACCTTTAACGCCTTCGCTCAATGCTTTGTACAACATCAATGATGCTTGGAAAATACGTGCAAGCTATGCCCGAGGCTTCCGTGCGCCTTCGCTCAAAGAGTTGTATTTCAATTTTATAGATATTAACCACTACATTATTGGTTTTGAAAATATAAAAGCTGAAAAGTCGAATAATTTTTCTGTAAATCCTTCTTACACAGCATCTTATGGAAAAACTAATATCAATGTTGAAGGAAATTTATTCTATAATTACATCGAAAATCGTATCATTTTAGCCCAAATGAAAGGCGAACTTTTGAAATATCGTTACGATAATTTGGCAGAATACAAAACAAAAGGTGCTGGTATAAATGTGACTTTTAATTACGATGAAAAAATAATTTTGAAAACGGGTATTGTTTATACAGGTTATTACAATACTGCTCGAGATGAAAAAACAGAACTGCGTCCGTATCTTTACTCGCCTGAGTTGAGCATAGACTTTACTTATATACCAGAAGCTATTCCATTGACTTTCAATGTTTTATACAGACATACAGGCAGCATCCCTACTTTTAATTTAGGCAAAAATAACACCGTAGAAGAAGACGCTTTGCAAGGTTGGGATTTATTAAATGCGATGGTTTCTACTCATTTTTTCAAAAATAGAATACAATTTTCTACTGGCGTAAAAAATATTTTAGACATAAAAACCATCAATACACGTGGTAGTTTAGAGCCTGGACACAATGGCGCAGCAGGTACTATACCTGTAAATTTCGGAAGAAGTTTGGTGGTAAAACTTGGACTGAAACTTAATTCGTAATTAATAATGAAAAATTAATAATTGTCCTGTCCTGAAATAGGTTGCAAAATATGATTTATCTATTATTATTGCGAATATAATCAGCAACAGCGATTTTTAATTTTTAATTATTCATTAAATCACCCTTTACTTTTCACATCTAACGCATCTCTGATACCATTGCCCAAAAGATTGAAAGAAAGTACCAAAAGCATAATGGCAAACGCAGGAATCAGAGCCAAAATAGGTTTTCCACTAATCGCATAACCATACGTTTCGTTGAGCATAGTTCCCCAAGAAGGCGTAGGCGGACGAATACCAAATCCCAGATAACTCAATCCCGCTTCCAACAAAATCGCAGTCGCAAAATTCGATGCCGCAATTACCATCACAGGTCCCAAAATATTGGGTAAAAGATGCTTGAAAATAATCCGCATACTGCTGTAACCAAAACTTTGTGCAGCTTCTACAAATTGCACCGTCCGTAAAGTCATTACCTGTCCCCGAACCAAACGAGCTACTTCGACCCACATCGTAAGCCCTACCGCTAAAAATATATTTCCAACACTTCTTCCCAAAGCCAAAACTATTGCAAAAACCAGTAAAACGGTTGGAATAGACCAAATCACATTGATAAGCAAGAGAATAAAATCATCTACTTTTCCGCCATAAAAACCTGCCAATGCGCCCAATGTAATACCTATCAGTAAGGAAATAACGACTGCTATCAAGCCTACCAACAAAGAAATCCGAACGCCTATCAATAGACGACTTAACATACATCGTCCAAATTTATCAGTCCCTAAATAATAGCTTTTTTGAAAAATATGTGCTTCTTTAATCTTTTCTTGTGTTTCTTTTATATTTAAAATACATTTTTTATTTTCAAAATCATTGTACGTAATATTCTGATTATCAATATTTTGCATATTGATATTTTTAATCGAAATAGCATTTACGACATCGGGCAAACTGTACGCCAAGGTGTCGCCAACATACGTATATACATGGACAGAATCGCTCGAGAACGAATAATCAGTAATCGGAATATTTTCAAAAGCGCTCTGTTTTCCAAAAAGCATCGTAGCAAAAAAAGATTGATTTTCTACCATTTTATTTTTTGTGACCCGAAGCATCGTTAGCGAAAAACCAGGTTGTTTGAGTGCAACCTCGCTCACTTGCTCGTTGGCATCGGGCGATTTGTCAGGCGTTATCAAGTAGCCCAAAACCGCTATTAGCAAGCACAACGCAATGATTATCAAGCCAAAAACGGCAGGTCTGTTGCGCCAAAGCCGTTGCATTGCTTTTTGATTCGGAGATAGTGTTTTATTTTCAATCATAATATAGATAGCCCCATCTAAATCTTCCCTAAAGGAGAAGACTTTAATGTGCAGAAAATGAATATATTATTCAAAGTAAAAGTAGCACTTATTCACATCTGGCTACTCAATTGGTAAAAGTAGTATTTTTTTGTGATTATGAAAATAAAAAATTAAAAATAGTGTAAAAAATTTTTAGGCTCGTCTAAAAAATATACTTTTGCAAAAAAACTGATTTTATGCTATCATCAACGGAGGAAAACTACTTAAAAAGTATTTATAAAAGTATTGAAACTACCCAAAAAGCCGTAAATACCAATACAATCGCTGCTGAAATGGGTACAACTGCCGCTTCCGTAACGGATATGATAAAGCGTTTGGCAGAAAAAGAGTACGTTTTACATCAAAAATACTACGGTGTTTTGCTGACAGAAAAAGGCAACGAAGCGGCTAAAACATTGATTAGAAAACAACGCTTGTGGAAAGTTTTTTTAGTAGAATGGCTGCATTTTAGCTGGGATGAAGTGAACGAACTCGCTGAACAACTCGAACATATTCGCTCAGAAGAGCTTACGAATCGCTTAGATGTTTTTCTGAATCATCCTAAATTTGACCCTTTGGGCGAAGCTATTCCAGATATAGAAGGCATTTTTACAGAACGTAAACAATTGTTAATCAGCGATTTAGCAATTGATAGCGGTGGCATGATAGTAGCCGTAAAAAATGATACCAGCATATTTTTACAAGAACTTGCTGCGCTTGATTTGAGCATCGGCACAAGGATAGATGTCTTGGAAATTTCGCCTACTGACGGCAGTATAAAAGTCATTTTGGATAATGAAAAAGAAATTTTACTAAGTAAAAAAATGGGCGAAAATGTTTTTGTAAAGCCTTTTCATAGTAGAAATAGGCATATTGTGTACTAAATAAACACATTTTGCTGACAGAGATTTTAACTACTATTACAATGCGCCTAAAGAACGGGTCAGTAAACTGACCCGTTTTTGGACACATTATACACACTTATTATCACTTCAATATTTCATCAAAAAATTATTTCATGACAACAATTTTGTCTGTAATACTTTCGCCCTCAGTCGTTTTTATGTCTACAAAATAAATACCATTTTCTAAATCCGTATCGTCGCACACAATATTTACTGTATCAAAAAAATCTTTTTGGTATACCTTTTGCCCAGATAAAGTATAAATAGCGATTCTTCCATTTTTAACCGTATTTAGGAGAACTGTAAATACACCTTTATTAGGATTAGGAAAAATAGTATATTTAGTGGCAACTGCAATATTTTCATTAGTTGAGAGTAAATTATCCAATTGCTCACTACTGATAAATGCGTATTTATCACAATACAAAGGTGGAACAGCTACTGTATCACAAAGCTGATTTTTAAGAGCAATGACCAAATCGCCAGAAGCTAAACTAAAAATTTTACCAGGTTGATATCTTATAGCATCATTTGGAAGCTCTATTGTTGCTATTTTTTTAGATTCTCCTTTTTGATTGACAAAAAATAAATCAGTATTTTTTCGTGGATTTTTAAAACTTTTTCCAGCCAAAACCCATGTACCTTTCCTTTTTTCATCTGCACAAGGAGTAATTACTCTATAAAAAGTAGTACCAATGTCTTCAATAATTGTTTTCCATTGTAGTACACCGTCGTCTGTAACTTTCGCTAATAAGGCTTTTACATTTTGCTTTTGTTTGGTAAAATATCCTAAGTCAATATCGCAATGTCCTGAAATCAAAAACCCATCTGTAGTAGGCGTGTGCTCGCTACGATTTAAATAATAGTAAAAATCTTTACTATAATTTTTAATGAATAATGTTTTACCTTCTTTAGTAATTTTTTTCATCAAATGTAAATAGTAAGTACTATCAGATAATCCGCCCCAAGAACTACTAAAGACAAGAAGATTATTATCTTTAGTTTCTTTCATTGTTACTCCATAATTTTGATAATAGTTATGTTCTAATTTATAACCTCTTGAAATTGTATCTAATTTTTTCACAACTCTCATAAAAGTATCTACAATAGATGGCTGATAATGCTTTTGCTCTGCAAATTCTGGTAATAAACGCCAATGAATATAAGTATTATTTTTACTCCTAAGAGAAAAAGGATAGAAAACGGTTATATAAGTAGATAACTTAGATTTAGAAGTATCTGCCTCTTCAAATTTTCGTTTTAGTTTACCTGTTTTAATATCATAAACATACCTGACTCCAAAGCCACCAACTTGACTTTGTGGATATTTTACAACATCTCTACCTCCAAGTATCTCCAACTCATTGTTGGTAAGCAGATTTGAATTGCAATAGTAGTAGTTCTTATTACCTTTTATCGGATAGTTATAATTTTGAGAATTTGACCAAGCTATTTTTCCAGATTTTTTATCAATAGATTTTAATGTCCAGCCATAGCTATATGTGTTAGATACCAAAAGAATATTTTCACTGCTTACTTGAAAAATATTATTCAGATTAGCATGGAACTCGGATTTTACAAGGGTTGTATCTTCAAAAAAAGTACTCCATTTGGGAATAATTATTTTTTGTGTGAATCCACTTATAAAATTAAATAGAAGGATTGTAGTAAAAATTAAATTTTTCATAATATAAATAAAAACACTCACAATAAAAAACATTGTGAGTGTGAGTTTTGTTATTTAGTTATTAATATTTTGTGATTGAATTTGATATTTTTATTAGAAATTATCTCAAGAAAATATACACCAGTTTTTAATTCACTAACCTCTAAACTAATTCTGGATAATTCTGATACCTCCATCTTTTTACATTCTTTCCCTTCTACATTTACCAACCTAACGGTACCTGAAAATGTTTCGTTAAACTCAATATTAAGAATATTTTGGCTTGGATTAGGGTATATCTCGAATCTATAATTATGACCATTTTCTTTCCTGCTTAAAATATCCATATTTTGATAAAATAATTCCCCTAAGTCATCATTACCTCCTTTTTTACTTACTTCTTTACAAAAAGGCTTACATTTCGCTTGACCAAGCCATTGAATATCTGGCTCTCCTTTAGTTCCTTTATCACAAGCAAAATCAATTTCTTCTAATGTTTTAGGATTTGTGCAGTCATCTCCACTACTTTCATTACTGATTGTCTGTCCCCAGTACTTCAATTTTATAGCTCCTGGCTCAGAATTTTCTTTGTCAATACAGAAAGATTTTTTGATTACACAACAAGTTGGATAACAAGACCCTTTTCGTATTACAAACTTAAATTTGCCAATTCCATCCATTTTTCTACCAACACACCATGCTTCACATGAACCATAATAAGATTCCGCAGTTATAATAGAGCCATTGGGTTCAAAACAATTTCCATAATCAGGTAATGAACCCATAGAGTTTAAATCATTAACAATGAGTTGAATAGAAATATCATGAGAAACAATAAGAGAAAAATCTCGCATAAATCGTGCAAAACCTTCCGAATCACTAATTATTAGTCCATAATAGGTACTCAAATGAGAATAAAAGGCATTGGCACAATCTAAACTCCATACTGGATTTCCAGCTTTATCATTTGTAAAAAATTGATCTGGTGCAAAATCATTTTGTGTACTTACAAAACGCCAATCACCAATTTGATAAGTAGTTCCGCATTTTCTCACTAACGCACCAACCATTACTAAGCAAGGCTTTACTTGTGTGTATTTACTTGAGTACTTTGTAAAATCAACAATAAAAGTTTGTACTTTCCACTCTGTACAAGGTTCTGAAGGTTGTGGAATACAAGATAGTGGTTCTGGATCTTGACAAAAACCAGTAAAAGAAGAAAAGGACATCAATAGAAAAAAGAGGAATTTCTTAATTGAATTGAATTGAATTGAATTGAATCATAATTTTTAGATTTTTACATATTAAATAATATGCAAATATATAAATAATTTTTGAAACCACAAAATTTTAGCATAATATTTTTTTAGAAAAAAAGTGTACTTTAACTTACTGTTTTAGCTTTTGTAAGCACTCATTAAAAATAGCATCTTATCAATCTTAAATTCAATTAGTAAACGTAACGGTAGTAGAAAAAAGATAAGAGAATTTTTTTTATCGGCAAAAAAAACTCCTGTCTCAGTAAAATCGTTACTCACCATTCATCAAGCGCATCTAAAATCACGCTACACGCCCAACGGATTTCTTCTTCCGAAATTATAAGCGGCGGAGCGATGCGAATCGAACGACTATTGAACAAAAACCAATCTGTTATCAGTCCTTTTTCCATACAATTTCGTGCTACTTTTTGTAAAAAATCAAAATCACTCAACTCAACCGCCATCATCAAACCTGCACTACGAAAATCTACAATTTTCGGATGTACCAAAAGCGTTTTAAAAAGTGCCTCTTTCGACTTAACTTCTTGAATATGAGTAGTTTGTAAAAGTGTTTTTAAAGTTGCCAACGCAGCCGCACACGAAACAGGATGTCCACCGAAAGTCGTAATATGACCTAAAATTGGGTTATCTGTCAAGGCGTTCATAATATTTTTTGAGGAAACAAAAGCACCAATTGGCATGCCACCGCCCATACCTTTTGCCAATAGTAAAATATCAGGAACGACATCATATTGCTCAAAAGCCCAAAGCGAACCCGTGCGCCCATAACCGCATTGGATTTCGTCTAAAACCAACAACGCACCAACCTCCGTACACTTTGCACGAAGTTTTTTCAAGTAATCCAAATAAGGTTTTTCTACACCAATTTCGCCTCGAATAGTTTCTACGATTACACAAGCCGTTTTATCTGTAATTTGTCTTAAACACCAATCACAATTATAGTTAATATGCTGAATATCAGGAAGTAAGGGACGATACGCTTGTGTAAAATACGCATCAGAATTAAGGCTCATTGCACCTTGTGTACTGCCGTGATACGAATTTTTGCAAGCAATGATTTCACTTCTTCCAGTGTAGCGTTTTGCCAATTTCATAGCACCTTCGGTCGCTTCTGTACCAGAATTTACAAAGTAAACACTATCCAGATTTTTTGGTAAATTTTCGCTCAATAAAGTAGCCAATTCTACTTGCGGAGAAAGCACAAACTCACCATAAACCAGTGTATGCAGATATTTATCTACTTGATTTTTGATGGCTTCTACCACAGCATAATGTCGATGTCCAAGACTACTTACACCAATACCTGCAATTAAATCCATATATTTTTTACCTTGATTATCAATAAGATACATTCCTTCCGAACTCGTAATTTCGAGCATCAGAGGAAATGCAGAAGTTTGCGCAACGTGTTGTAAAAATAGCTGACGATTGGTCATTGAATATTGTTTTTTTGAATTATCGGATAAAATCGCAACGAAACCCTGACAGGGTTATTTTGACAAAAAGCTCTAAAAATTACATTTTCTACGAGTTTTTGATTGAAACTCTGTCAGGGTTTTGAGCTTGTGAAAAATAAGCAATAATTCCATTATTTTTTGAAAATACACTTCTATACACTTACTATA
>JANMGN010000722.1:0-6687 GCA_031374645.1 Chitinophagales bacterium
ACCCGCTAAATTGGTTAGCATCAGCAAAAAGCGTTTCTAACTTGGGCAATTTTAAATCGGGTAAATTGCCTTGTAGTTTGCAATTGCTCAAAACAAGCTGCGTCAATTCGGGCAAATCCAAATTGGCAACTGTGCCGTCAAGATTTGTATTATCCGAAAGATACAATGTTTTTAGTTTTGGCATATTAAATGCAGGAACATTGCCTGTTAATGCAGGATTACTGTCTAAAAATAAGCTCTCCAAATTCGGCAAAGAAAAATTTGGAATTGTTCCTGTAAAGTTATTTTTTTGTAAACTGAGTAAAGTTAAAGTTGGAAGACTTAATGCCGGAATTGTACCACTCAAACTACATATACCAAGCTCTAAGGATTGTATTTCGCTAAACGTAAAATTATCTAATGTGCCACTTATACTTTTATCATTGCCAAGATAAAGTTTTGATAAACAGCCATTTGCATTGAGTGTAACTCCTTTCCAATTTTCTAATTTTATACCTGCTGCCCAATTCACATTCCATTTTTTAGTAGGCGTATTATTGGCAGCATACCAATTCCATAGTTGAAGACTATCTTGATACCTACAACTCGCTGTATCAATCCCCACCGTTTTTGTTACAATTTTTCCAGCATTGCCAACTGCCCATGCTTTGCTATTACTGACGATAAAAATATCGTTCCAATCAGTTGTGCTTAATTCTTGTGACCAAGTGTTGCCGCTATTGCTGCTCAAGTGTATGCCTTGTTCGCCACAAGTATAGAGCGATGTACCATTGTTAAGGGCTGCCATGCCACGCAGATAAGGCGTAGCTGCTTTTTTGCGTAGCCAGTTTGTGCCGTTATTAATACTGACCAAAATACTATCTTTGCTGCCGCCAAGATAAAGCGTATTGCCAGCTTGTGCCGCTGCATAATAATTATCATAAAAAGGCAAAGTATTGGTTGTTAAAGCATTAGCGGTGTTGCCTTGCATCTTTTTGCCACCCGATGCACTGATAAATGTCGTCGCCGCATTGCTTCTGATGCGATATAGGCTCGTCAATACGCCTGTATTGATAGCCGACCAAGTGCTGCCGTTGTTGCTACTTTTCAGTAAAGTGCCACACGCTCCTACACAATAGGCTTCGCTATTGCTTTTGAGCAAAATATCATAAATATCAAAATTGCTGCCTACGCCTGTGGATTTTGTCCAAGTGCTGCCCGTTTTTATCAAAACCGTACCACCTGAACCCGCTGCCATGACGGTAGTTCCGAAACCATGCACTGCTTTTAGGTGCTGCGTTGTGCTGCTTGTTTCTTTTGTCCAAGTGCTGCCGCCATTTGTGGTTTTTAGGATAATGCCATTGTCGCCTACAGCATAGCCTATGCTGGCATCGCTAAAAAAAACGGCTTGTAAGTTGTCCGTGACGTTGCTCGTTTGGCTTTGCCATGTTTGGGCATTGCCTAAAAGACAGCAAGAAATAAGGAATATAATAAGAGATATTTTTTTCATACGAGGTAACTTTAAAAGGTTATCATAAACTATCAAGGAGTACCTTGAATTGATGCAGTTTTAGGAGCGTTACGCCAAAATAATCATATTTTGAAAGCACTTTAAGGTGTTTATCTTCGGATACTAAAAACTTAGCGTTTGCAGCGATAGCGCAATCAATAAATTTGTTGTCATCAGGGTCTTGCTCTACCAATTGCCAAAAGAAATGCTTGTGGATTAGCTGCGTATTAGGAAGGGTCAATAACAAATCAAGGGCCATTTCAGCCACTTCTGCGTTCATTTGTTGTTCAATAATTTCGGCATATTCTGCCAAAATATCCGTAGTGACACAAAGCGTTAGTTCTCCTCGAAGCAATGCTTGAAAAAGCCAATAATCGGCAGAACGCGGCGAAATAGCCACCAAAAGAACATTAGTATCTAAAACAACTCTCATTATTGTAAGTTGTTTTGCTTATTCAAAAAGTTTGTTTGACTTTGATAAGGTGTTCTCAAATGAGTTTCTAAAAAGCTATTCATGGTGTCTTGCGACCAAGCGTTTTTATCCCAATGTTCGTTTATTTTACGAGCCAGTCTTTCCGCTTTATAAGCGATAAGTAGTTGCTTTAAATCTTTAAGTTCTTCGTCATTCAAATTTAAACTAAATAACTGAACGACTTCTAATTGTGCATTGCTCAAAGGCGCATTAATTGTGACCATAACTTGATTTATATTTAATAATTTCAACAAAGATACGTTTTATCTAAAAAATTGACAAATAAATGATATTTTTATTGTTGTTTTATTTTACCAACATTTTCAATTTGTCTGAACCTAAAAACATTTAAAAAAAGTAGCCTAATCTTCGACAGACCTACCAATAAGGCTACTTCTCACTTGATTAATTCGCCTTTGCATTTTAAAGCAAAGGAACGGGACAGTGACCTGTTCAACAATGGTATCCACCTACTTTTGAGCTGGGAACGGCACAAACGAAACCCAATATTGTTGTTACGATTGTTCGGATTGTTGTTGTTACGATTAGACACGCGGCAGTTGTTCGCGTTGTTGTTCCAACTACCGCCGCGTTTGACGCGGTTCGAGCCGTTCTACGGTCATTGCCCATATTCTTGCATCACTTTCTGCCTAAATCTTCTGCTCTCTGCATGAAGCGTAAAAGCAATAAGCGGTAATGTTTTTTGTTGAAAAGCTGTTTCTGCTATATGCTCTTCTTCCATGTTTATCATGTTGTAACGCATTTTCTTTATAAATCTATAACGACTACGATGTGATAAATGTGTTTTATTTTCATAAATCAAATACCCTAAAAAAGGTAATACTCCAGTTTGCTTATTTAAACACATTGGTTTAAATGTCATGCGTAGTTCTTGTTCGCTTTTTTGCTCTAAAAGGTAGTATTGTTTTAGCAATTCTTCTTTGTTATTGCCCCAAAGTACCATATCGTCCATATAACGTAGATAGCCTTTGACTTGCATTTCCTCTTTTATAAAATGGTCAATTTCACTCAAATAATGATTGGAAAAATATTGACTTGTCAAATTTCCAATAGGTACGCCTTTGCCTTCTTCTACTTCGTAGCTATCTATAATCTGGTCAAATAACCGCAACAAATACTCGTCTTTGAACATTTTTCGTAGTTGCCCTTTCAAAATTACATGATTTATACTATCAAAAAATTTTTTGTAATCTAATTTCAAAAACCAAGCGTATTTTGTATGATATGTTTGCGCTTGTTCTAAGGCTTTGTATGTGCCTTTATTTTTGCGACAAGCATAGCTTTGGTCTATTTGCTTTTGTTCAAAAAAAGGATGGCAAATATTCATGATAGCGTGCTGCAATACTCTTTCTTCAAATGCTGCAGCACATATCTGCCTTGGTTTTGGGTCAAATATTTTAAAATAATTGTATCGTCCTATTTCAACTGTGCCATTTCTTATTTGTGCGGAAAGCTTCAACAATCGCTCTTCTATACCTATACGATAGGCTTGAATTTCGGCCTTTCCCTCTTTTCCTCGCCTTGCTTTCCAAAAAGCCAAACGTAGATTATCAATATCCGCAATTTTTTCTATCAAATGTCCCGCTCTCTTCATATCGTTTGCATTTGAATGTCTTGAATAAAACGAGCTGCGTATTTTTCTACTTTTTTTTGCCCTATTCCTTTGATGCTTTGCATCGCACTTCGCGTAATTTCTTCTAACTTCGCAATATTTGAGAGC
Organism: Chitinophagales bacterium; assembly: GCA_031374645.1. Classification (GTDB taxonomy): domain Bacteria; phylum Bacteroidota; class Bacteroidia; order Chitinophagales; family Saprospiraceae; genus CANHEE01. Next base: position 3,703 of record JANMGN010000722.1, read on the forward strand.
TCTTCATCCGTGAATACCGTATAAGCTGGAAAACCTTCTTCGAGCGCAACCGCTTTGCGGATTTCTCTCAGACGAGAAAAAATCTTGAACGTAGCTTCATCAAGTAAGGTGCGATAATCTACTTTTACTTTTTGCTCACTTGATAGAGCAAAGGACGAATTGCCTTCTATATATTTGACACAAAAACACCAAGAGGCCCCATGCTCATTGCTTATAAGCTGCTGTTGTATCTCCAATATTTTGTAGCCCCGTAAAAAACGGTTCATTTCTTCCATAAATATTCCTGTATCTGTGACAGGAATAGTAAAAAGCTTTATTTGCATAATTTCAAAAAAAAAAATTCGGCAAAGCCGAAAGATAAAAAAAACAGTCGCTACTTTTTCGAGAACTACGCAGAAGGCGCTACCGCCCGCCTTCTTGCTTATTCTCTCAAAGCAGCTCCCTTTTGCTCAAAAGTAGGCTGGAAAACGCATTGTCTCACTGGGAACGGCAAAAACGAAACCCAATACCGTAGTTACGAATGCCCGGAGCGTAGTTGACACGATAAGACACGCGGCAGTAGAACGCGTAGTAGTACCAACATCCGCCGCGGAAGACGCGGGTCGAGCCGAACAATGACGTGTGTGAGGTCATTCCATCGGGTGCTGTTGGGTTGCAACAATCATTGGTATTTGGATATCCAGCACCAGAGTAGGTATCAAAACACAACTCCCAAACATTGCCACTCATATCAAAAATGCCGAGTTGATTGGCATTTTTTGTGCCTTTGGTGTGAGTGCCTTTTCCATTATAGTTAGGGCTATAAGTCACTGTTGAGTTATCCCAAAACCAAGCCGCATCGTCTACGATATTACTCCCTGCAAATTCTTTATTGCTGCTTTTGTAGCCACCTCGTGCCGCATATTCCCACTGTGCTTCGGTCGGTAAGTGATAGCCGTTGGCATCTTCTCGCCAATATATCGTAATGTCTTGATTGGGCAAGCTCCATGTACTACCGCTTTTGCCATAGATTTTTGAGAGATTGACATCTGTATAATAGCAAGGCGTGTAGCCTTTGCTTTCGCTTAGGCGATTGCAATAGATGAGCGCATCAAGCCAACTGACTTGCTCGACGGGGCAGTTGTCACCACAAGCGGTAAAATAGCTTGGATTGCTTCCAAATAAAGCTTTCCACTCGCCCTGCGTGACTTCGTATTTCCCAATGCTGTAATCAGAAAGAGAAACTTGGCGGTTGGGTAATTCCCAATCACAGCAACTACCGCCACCACTGGCGCAGCCTGTTTTTTGCGCTAAGGTGCAACCCATCGTGAAGGTGCCGCCTTGTACGGTGACCATTTCTGGGCTTTGTGAAAGGCTTGTCATTGCGGCAAAAAAGCTACAAAAAATAAAAATAAGAAGTATTAAACGCATCATAAGTGATTATTTTAAAGGTAAAATAAGGATAAAAGGTTTGCAAAAGTAGCAAGAATTTGAAAAAAAAGAGTATTTTTGTGCTTGAAAAAAAATAGTTTATGGCAAAAGATATATATCACGATAATGTGCGTAAGGCACTTGAAAAAGAAGGTTGGACAGTCACAAACGATCCTCTTAGTTTTCGTGTTGGTGGCGTTGGCTTTCGCATAGATTTGGGTGCAGAAAAAGTATTGATTGCTCAAAAAGAAAATGAAAAGATTGCAGTTGAAATCAAGACATTTATCCAACAATCTCAAATTCATGCTTTTTATGAAGCCCTTGGGCAATATGAAAGTTACCTTTTTGCATTAGAAAATTACGAACCTGATAGAATTTTGTATCTTGCAATTCCGAATGACGTTTATGAGGATTTTTTCCAAAAACCTTTTATTCAGAACTTTATTGAAAGAAAAAATGTTAAAATAATAGTGTACGAACCGATTAACGAAAGTATCATATCATGGATAAAATAAAAAAATACCAAACCATCATTGTTGATTTTTTGAAAGAATATGCCAAATATCCTTATCAAAATGCGCCTGAGATTGAGTTTCAGCTCCTTACTGATTACGAACACAATCACTTCCAACTATTGAGTATTGGTTGGGAGCATAATAAATTTGTGTACGACACAATTTTTCATTTTGACATCAAGGATGAAAAAATATGGATACAAAAAAACGATACCGATATTTTGGTGGCAGATGCTTTTATAGCCGAAGGCGTAAATCACAAAGATATTATATTGGGTTTTGTACCAGAACCTGTACGAGTTCATGCTGCTTATTCAGTAGCGTAAAGCACTAATAATCAATTTGTTATGAAACGTAAAATAAAAAAGTATCAAGCTATTATTCTTACTTTTTTGCAAGAACGAGCAGCAATAAAAGCTGCCAATATGACCGACTGTGAAAATGTTGTGATTGCAGATAAAGAAAACCACAATTATCAATTGGTCACGATTGGTTGGATTGGAACTCGTTACGTTCATTCAAGTGCTTTTCACTTGGGTATCGCTGATAATGGTAAAATTTGGATACGTGCCAACGAAACAGATATTGACATCGCAGACGTATTAGAAGAACAAGGTGTTCCGAAATCAGATATTGTCTTGGGTTTCTTTCCTGCCTATATGCGTGAAATGTCAGATTATGCTGCTGCGTAACTTATTATATCATGGATAAAATAAAAAAATATCAAACCATACTCACGGCACTATTAGAAGAATATGCTGAATATTTTAATGAGCCGAATATCGAAGCACAAGTCCTTTGTGATTATCAACGCAATCATTTTCAACTACTCAAAACAGGTTGGGACAATGGCAAACGCTATTACTATTGCATTTTTCATTTTGATATTAAAAATGAAAAAATATGGCTACAAGAAAACAACAGCGATATTCGGATAGCCTTAGAGTTGGAAGCACAAGGCGTTCCGAAATCGGATATTGTATTAGCGATACATTCGCCTACTGCCCGTTTGCGTAGTGATTATGCAGCGGCGTAATCCTTACCGCCATGCTATCGAAGC
>JANMGN010000750.1:0-3274 GCA_031374645.1 Chitinophagales bacterium
TGATTTCCTAAAATAGAAAATTTACCAAAAGGCGCATTTAATACTTTGAAAATATCTATATATGGCTCGATTTCGCTCGCTTCATTATTGACCAAATCGCCCGTAAATACCAGTAAATCAGACTGTTGTGCGTTTGCCAAAGCAACGCCACGTTTTACTGCTTCGGGATTATCAAAACTTCCTGCGTGAATATCCGAGAGTTGAGTAATCGTAAAACCGTCAAAAGCATCAGGTAGATCTTTGAAAAAAACCGTATGACGATGTACTCTATAATCGTATTTTCCTTTAAAAATTCCATATACAATAGCTGTAAAAGGAATAGCCGCCGCCGCCAAAGCAATCTTAGAAACAAAAGCACGACGAGAAGGTAAAAATGTTACACTTTCTACACCACAAAGCGCATTAAAAGAGCCTTCTATAACTCGAAAAGCGTCTTGCCCAAGCATAATCGCAACAAAAATCAGCTTCGGAATAATAATCGCAATAAAAGTATTTACTGCAATTTTCTGTACTAATTGCATACCTTTATTTCTATCCATTGTCAGCAAAGCTGCTGCAATTAAGACATAAAAAGCGTTATTTATTATCCAAAACAAGCGAATTGTCCAGTTTTGCGCATCAATATTATCTAAACTTAATGCAAAAATTTTTATACCTTTAAAAACATAAAGGTCTATTATGTAAAAAAATGCTGCTACAAAAGCTAAAAATATATAGTTCATGATTTGTTCTGACGTTTTTTTTGAAAAAATATTTTAGAAACTTTACATATAGAACTAAAACAAAATTTTAGTGAAATGAATGAAATGGATTTAGTTTTCAAATCAAGATTAGTAAGAAGTAGTGGTACAAAAAATGAATATCATACGGAAGCGAGTTTATATTATGTGTTGTTTCATTATTGTGTAAAAGCCTGATAAAAAAATCTACACTTTCTTGTATTTGTTACAATAGTTTATCTTTCTTAATTTTAATATGTTACATTTGCAAAACCAAATTTTTGATAAATTAAACCATATTTTCATTATGAAAAAAATCCTAATCCTCCTACTTTTCGTAAGCAGCCAATTATTAGCACACGACCTCAATTACGAACATGCGATTGCCCGAACTTGGACACTTTCCAAAGACAACAAAATCATCAAAGGTTTTTTTCATAATGCTGATGAAAATACTATTTTTATTGAAAAAGAAAATGGCGAAATAGCTTCTTTTCTCATAAAAACACTTTCCGAAAAAGACCAAGTTTTTGTCGCTGAAAGAAAAGCAAAAACCGAAAGCATTAATCACGAAATCGCTGATAATCAAGTAGTTAAAAAAAATAATTACGCTGCTTTTTTTCTAAAAAGTCTTTTTTATATCTTAGTTTTAATGGGCGTGGGAAAAATAATTGCTCTACAAAAAAATAGGAAATTGACACGATTGGCGTATTCTATTTTGGCAATTGGGGGACTATTTGGCGTTTATAGTTTTGGCAAAAAAGCCTTGTTGGGAACTGACCCCAAAGTGATAGATGCCGCATTTATTCCCTTCAAACCGAATGTTTATACCCGTTGGGACGCTACTTATTTTTATGTGGAAAGTAACGGAATTCCAACCACGCACGACATGATGACGGGCATAACAGGTTGGCAACAGCAAGCACCAATTCCGCAATGTTACACAGGCTCGAATGCTTGGAGTATTCCCTTAAATCCTACGTTGGCAGCCACGCCTGTTCCTGTCAATGCGCAACATTTTTTGAAAGGTGCGATAGCCGTTGCAGCCAACGGTATTGCGATTTTTAACCCTTACACCAACACAGGCGTTGATGCTTTTTTAGATGGGCAGTTAGATAAATGGGGCGGTCATTGCGGACGTGCCGACGATTATCATTACCACACTGCGCCACTGCATTTATACGGAACGACGGCTGCAACCTTGCCGATTGCTTATGCTTTGGACGGTTTTGCGATTTATGGTAGCAAAGAACCCGATGGTACAGCGATGAAAACCTTAGATGCAAATCACGGTCACAACGGTTCAGATGGCGTTTATCACTATCATGGTACGGCAAATGCGCCTTATATGATTGGAAGTATGGTCGGAAAAGTGACCGAAGATGCCAGTTTACAAATCGTTCCACAAGCTACTGCTAAACCTGTTCGACCTGCAGGCGCACCACTAAAAGGCGCAACGATTACAGGTTGTGTGTCAAATGCTGCTAAAAATGGCTATACTTTGAATTATACACTTTCGGGGCAAAACTACAAATGGGAATACAATTGGGATGTTCCTACGGGAAAATATACCTTTGCGATTGGCAGTCCGACGGGTACAACAACGACCACGCACAATGGCTACGTGGCTTGTGTGGTAAAAACAACAGCGACCAAAGAAATCCTTTTAGACGATAACTCAATTTCTATTTTCCCCAATCCTAATGACGGTATTTTGAATCTTCAATTAGCCGATAATCTTCAACTCTCTGATGTGCAACATGTTTCTATTTATGACTTAAAAGGCACAATTATTTACAAAAAGGCTTCTTTTGTAGAAAAAATTGACTTAAAAAATGCTGTAAAAGGTGTTTATATTGTAAAGGTTCAGTGTGCGAATGGGTTGTTTGTGAAGAAGGTTGTGGTGGATTAAAACCTTTTATTTTTATGAAAAACGGCTTTATTAATCTTCTGTGACAAAGTCGTTTTTTCGTTTATAGAAGTAAAATATCAACAACATCTGTTTTAAAAGTAACCAGTCTTCGCCTTCTCCATCATATTCATTATTTAAAGGAGTAGGTTCTTGAATTGGATTACGAGCCATCAGAAAATCTATAATTTGAGCAAGATGTCTTAGCAAAAGGAGTTTATTTTTTGACAATAGAAAAAAATAGATGTTTAAAATTAGTAAAACAATAATAAAAATCACGCTTTACCAAAATCAATTTTATGAAAAAAAATTACTTTTCAACACCGTCAAAGATGTCTCAATATAGTAGCACACTCTTTGTTTTAGTTCTCCTATTTTTAAGTCAAATAGCCTTTTCGCAAGGTCCAGCAGGATATACCTATTGTGCAGGAGAAGACGAAAGTTTTATGTTGCCTGCCAAAAGCCATGTTGCTTATGGTGCAGACAATAAATTCAAATATTTGTTTAATCAAACAGGAATAATCAAGTTTGACAATGTAACCTTCGGTGGAGACCCAATCTTCGGAACAGGCAAATCGGGCTATTACAAACTCGCTGATGGCAAAGAGTCAACGGCTACGTTAATCACTCAAATTCAAAAAATCAA
>JANMGN010000832.1:0-11615 GCA_031374645.1 Chitinophagales bacterium
ATGCGTTTCGTTTATACCGCTACTCGCACCATCATTAACGATAACGAGCGCAACCTTAACTTCGGGAACTGCTTCACAAAATCGCTGGTATTGTTCAATAATATTTTCATGCCATTGTTCCGAAGTCGGATTATAACAAGGTATGATTAGTTGTAGGTATTTCATATTTTGAAAAACAGAACCCTGTCAGGGTTTGTTGTGTTTAAGAATCCTTTTTAGGCGTAAAAACCATCGAAACAGAATTAATACAATAGCGCATTCCACCTTTATCCCGAGGCCCATCGTTAAAAATATGTCCTAAATGACTACCACAATTAGAGCAAAGCAGCTCTGTACGGCTCATTCCGTGGCTTATATCTTTTTTGTGTTCGATGCTTGCAGCTTCTAATTCGCCCCAAAAAGAAGGCCAACCACAACCCGAGTGAAATTTGTGTTCCGATGAAAAAAGCTCAAAATGACACGCTCCACACTCGTAAGTTCCTACGGTTTCTGTATCTGTATATTCGCCAGCAAAAGGACGTTCTGTTCCTTTTTGACGGAGAACATAATAAGCCAAATCAGAAAGCTCAGCTTTCCATTCAGCGTCTGTTTTTATTACTTTATATGCCATTTTATTTAGAATTGGGATTTAACTTTTTTTCTATTGCTTTTAACTGAGATTCTACCAAAGAATCACTAATTTTTTTTACATTTATAGGTCGTTTTACACGTGCAGAATCGTCTAAAACTTTGGTAATTTTTGCAATTTGAGCATTAGCTGTTGTATCAATAATCGTACGGTCACGTGAATCGAGGTGATAAGCATTATCACAACTTTCCAGCACAAGTATTTGAAAAAAAGCTAAATATATAATTTTATTTATTTTATATTTCATGAATAAATTACACGATAAGTAGTTGGCTAAAACAACTGTAATTTTTTTAATGCAAAACTACGCAATCGGAAAATACAATTTCCATTTCACCTTCCGAATTTACTTGATTTAAAGTTACAGTATCGATGTCATTGACCAAAATTGGGTCATAAGGAGCTGTAATTTTGATGTAATTATCTGTAAAACCGTGCATACCAAGCCCTTCATTTTGTTTTTCAAACAAAACAGGACGTGAAGTATTGACATGTTGTTCGTAAAAAAAGCGACGTTTTTTCTCCGATAAAATCGTTAGCATTTCATTTCTTCGGCGCCGTTCTTCTACCGAAACAGTATCTTTCATTTCGGCGGCAAGCGTATTTGCTCGCTCAGAATACGTAAAAACGTGCAAATAAGAAATATCTAATTCATTGATAAAACGGTATGTTTCTAAAAAATCTTCTTCTGTTTCGCCAGGAAAACCAACTATAACGTCCACGCCAATACAAGCGTGAGGCATTACTGTTTTTATCTTTGCTACACGCTCTGCATATAATTCTCTTTTGTAACGGCGGCGCATTTCCATCAATTGTTTGTTGTTTCCAGACTGCAATGGAATATGAAAATGTGGCATAAAACGTTGAGAACCAGCAACAAATTCGATAATTTCTTCGGTCAGAAGATTAGGCTCGATAGAAGAAATCCTGTATCGTTCGATACCTTCTACTTTGTCTAATTCTTTTATTAAGTCTATAAAAAGCTCATTCTTCTTAGGTTTCAAACCTTCTATTACTTCTGTTCCGTTACCAAAATCGCCAATATTCACACCTGCAATTACGATTTCTTTGCAGCCCATTTCAGCAATTTTTACTGCATTTGCTACTACATTTGCTATTTCATCACTCCGACTTGCGCCTCTTGCTTGCGGAATAGTACAAAACGAACATTTATAATCGCAACCGTCTTGTATTTTTAAAAAAGAGCGTGTTCTATCGCCAAAAGAAAATGCGTTTACAAATTCTTTCACGTCTTTTATATCGCCTGCATGCACCATCGCTTTGCTTGGTGCTTTGGTCAGCGTATCCACAAAATCCATGATGCGAAACTTTTCTGCTGCCCCTAAAACCAAATCTACGCCAGGTATTTCAGCAATTTCCTGCGGCTTTAATTGTGCATAACAACCTACAACAATAACTCTTGCCTCAGGCGAATGACGTAAGGCTTGGCGAACGACTTTTCTACATTTTCTGTCTGCAAAATCTGTTACCGAGCAAGTATTTATCACATAAACATCTGCGCCTTGTTCAAAATTAACGATAGCGTAGCCGCCCGCTTCAAACTGCCGTCCGATAGAAGATGTTTCTGAAAAATTAAGTTTACAACCGAGTGTGTAAAATGCGACGCTACTTGGTGTCATTTTTTATTGTGAAATTATTAGGTCAAAAATAAAGTACAAAAGTACGGATTATTTTAACGCACACGCAATTTTTTACTTACTTTTGTGCTGCATTTTTAAAAACTAAACGTTATATTGTTTTTTACTCCTTTAAAAATGCTACTTTTAGCGACTTTACAAAATTACAGTCAAATTTTTATTTTTTCATAAACCATTTATAATGAATAAGTTAGTTTATTTTTTAAGTTTTTTTATCCTTGTTATCAGTGCTTGTAAAAAAGATTACGAGAAGATTGATAAAGAAAAAATCGACGATTATACAGCGTCTAAAAACATAGTGACAAAATCAACTGCATCAGGTGTGCAATATGTGATTGAAAAAGAAGGTGTTGGAGAAAATCTAATTGCGACCGACGAAATAGCTGTAAAATACAAAGGTTATTTTTTAGATGATGCGGTATTCGACAAAAGCGATTCTGCGATTTTTTACCTTTCGGGCGTGATAGAAGGCTGGAAAGATGGTTTACAAAATTTCAAAGAAGGCAGCAAAGGCAAAATTTTTGTTCCATCTGATTTGGCTTACGGAAAACAAGGTGTCACAAGCAGCACTGGTACTAAAATTATCCCAGCTCGTGCAGTTTTGGCTTTTGATGTAGAAATACTTCGTAAAAATCCTATTGCAAGTAAAAACAGACAAGACATAAAAGCATTTATCAAAAGTAAAAATTGGAAGGCAGATTCTACGGCTTCTGGTATTTTTTATGTGATTGACGAGGCTGGCACAGGTAATAATCCTACTTCCTCTTCGACTGTAACCGTAAAATACAAGGGCTATACTTTGGATGGTAAAGTTTTTGACCAAAGTGATAATTCTGGTGCGACTTTTAGCCTAAATAGTGTTATTGAAGGTTGGAAACAGGGTATTCCTCTTTTCAAAAAAGGTGGCAAAGGCAAATTGCTTATTCCTGCTCGTTTGGCGTATTACAATGGTACTCAAAATATTCCTCCTTATTCCCCTTTGGTTTTTGAAGTAGAATTGCTGAATTATTAGTAAAATGGGTTCATCCATGATTTTGGCGGAATAGATTTATTGCGCTCTATAGACCCGTGAGGTATTGAAGACCTCACGGGTTTTACCGTGGAAGTTCCGCCAAAATCATGGATGAACCGTAAAATAAAAAATCGTGTCATTGATCTTATTCAACGACACGATTTTTTTTAGTATTTTTCTAAAAAACTAAGCATCATAAGTGATTTCTACCTCGGCACTCGAAGGATGCGCTTGACAAGTTAGGATATAACCTGCTTTTACCTCCTCGTCGTCAAGAGCAAAACAAGCATCCATTTTGACCGTTCCTTTCGTTACTTTTGCCATGCAAGTAGAGCAAGCTCCAGAAGTACAAGAATAAGGAGCATCTTTTTTTAGAGCCAAAAGTGTATCTAAAATCGTTTTTCCTTCATCGATAGTCGTAGAGATCATTTCGCCATTAAGCGTTACAGTTAATTTTGTATTTTTGAAATTTTCGGCATGTATAGTCGTAACACTTGAAAAATGCTCAATATGAATTTCTTTGCTACCTGCACCATTGCCCAAAAATATACTTTCGGCGGTATCTATCATGGCACTTGGTCCACAGATAAAATATTCTGCAGTTTTGGTTACTTTGGGATTTTCAGCGAGCCATTTGTCCATTATTTCTTCATTGATGCGCCCAACTTGACCTTGCCAATTCAAAGTTCCTTTGGATAAAAAACTAAATACTCCACTGCTTTTTTCTCGTTTAGGCTGGCTCAGAACGTGTTCTACCGTCAATTGATTGGCATAGCGAAGCATCAAAGCGCCTAATTTTTCTTTAAAAATAATGCCTTCTTCCATACGGTTTCCGTATAAAAGATGAACAAAACTTTGTGGTTCTACTTCCAAAATCGTTTTTATGATAGAAAAAATAGGTGTAATCCCGCTACCTGCTGCTACCATATAATAGGTTTTGCGGTTATCTGCGCTCAAAACGGTATTGAAACGACCTTGTGGTGGCATCACTTCTACCAAATCGCCAATTTTTACATTATCGGCAATATAATTTGAAACAATTCCTTTTTTTACACGCTTTACTGAAACTGTCAAGTCTTTTTCTAAAGGACTGCTCGACATAGAATAAGCACGACGCTCTTCTTTTCCTTTGATGTCAAATTTCAAAGTCAAATATTGACCTTGTTTGTATTCGTATTCGCCTGCAAGTGCGTTTGGTACTTCAAATGAAACAGAGACAGTATCTTCAGTTTCTTTTGTAATATTACTTACTTTTAATTTATGAAAAGTTGTACTCATTTATATTAAATTATAGGACTATGTTTAAAAATAAAAAATAAAAATAGCAACAAAGGTAAAAGAAGAATTGATAAAACTATAATTTTTCTTTCAGATACAAACCTGTATAACTCCCTTCTACTTTCACTAATTCTTCTGGTGTACCTTGAAAAACAAGGTGTCCGCCAGTTTTTCCACCTTCTGGCCCGAGGTCTATGAGCCAATCTGCACATTTTATAACATCCATATTATGTTCTACCACTACTACGGTATGCCCTTTTTCGACCAAAGATTGCAAGGCGACCATTAATTTTCTGATGTCGTGAAAATGCAAACCTGTCGTCGGTTCATCAAAAATAAACATCATTTTGTCTTTTACGGTTTCTTGTGTGAGGAAAGAAGCGAGTTTTACACGCTGCGCCTCGCCACCTGAAAGCGTGATTGATGCTTGTCCGAGTTGTACATAACCTAAGCCAACTAATGCCAGAGGTCTTATTTTCTCTACGATTTTTTTGTTTTCGGCAAAAAACTCAATCGCTTCGTCCACGGTCATGGTCAATATTTCAAAAATATTTTTGCCTTTGTATTCTACGTCTAAAACTTCTGTACGGAAGCGTTTTCCTTTACATTCTTCACATTCTAAGCGTACATCTGCCAAGAATTGCATTTCTACGACTTGTTCGCCATCGCCTTTGCAGGTTTCACAACGTCCACCTTCTACATTAAAAGAAAAATGTTTGGGTTTAAAACCTCGAATATTTGAAATAGGTAAATCTGAAAAAAGGTCACGTATATAATCGTAAGCCTTCACGTAAGTAACAGGATTGGAGCGAGAAGATTTTCCAATTGGGCTTTGGCTAACCATTTCTACTTGTGTAATTGCCGCCAAGTCGCCTTCCAATCCTTCAAAAAAACCTGCGCCATTAGGTTGCGGTTCGCCAAAATGCTCTTTCAAAGCAGGATATAAAATACCTTTTATGAGCGATGTTTTTCCAGAACCACTTACTCCTGTCACAACAGTCAATGCTTGTAAAGGAATTTTTACCGTCACACCTTTAAGGTTGTGCATTTTAGCATTTTTCAATAAGATATGATTGCCCGTTTTACGACGAACAGTCGGCATCGGAATTTGCATTTTACCCGACATATACATAGGCGTAAGGCTATCGGCAGCGTCTTCATAAATTTTTTCGTACTCGCCTGCAAAAACCACGTGACCGCCATGAATACCTGCATCTGGTCCAATATCTATCAAATAATCAGCATTTTTGATGATTTCTTCTTCGTGTTCTACTACAATTACAGTATTGCCCAAATCTCGCAAATCTTTCAAAACTTTTACCAATCGTCCTGTATCTCTTGGGTGCAAACCAATACTTGGCTCGTCTAAAATGTACATAGAACTTGTCAAATTTGAGCCGAGTGTTCTTGTCAAATTGATACGCTGCGTTTCTCCACCCGAAAGCGTAGAAGAAATTCTATCTAAGGATAAATAACCCAAACCGAGGTCGCACATATTACCCAAACGGTTTTTCATTTCTAACAAAAGGCGTTTTGCGACGCTAAAATCGTGTTCGCTTACTTCGAGATTTTGAAAAAATGTCAATGCCTCATCAATTGGAATATTGGTCAGCTGCGTGAGATCTTTTCCAGCAATTTTCACATAAGTCGCTTCTATACGCAAACGTCCGCCATCACAAGAAGTGCAATCCGTTTTTCCTCGATAACGAGCCAACATAATACGATTTTGTATCTTGTAAGTTTGTGCTTCGAGATCGGAGAAAAATCCGTTGATACCTTTAAAATGCTTCGTTCCACTCCATAGTGTTTTGCGCTGCTCACGGGTCAAATCCGAATAAGGCACGTGCAAAGGAAAATCCGCTTTATGCGCATTTACTTTTAATCTAAATAAAAAATCAGCTCCTTTTTCGCCATTCCAAGGCGCAACACAGCCATCGAGGACAGATTTTGATTTATCTGGAATAACTTTGTCTGCATCTATCCCGATTATTTTTCCGTAACCTTCACAAGTCGGGCAAGCTCCGTAAGGATTATTGTAATTAAAAAGCTGTTGAGTAGGTTCTAAAAAGGTAATGCCATCAAGTTCAAAACGATTGTTAAAAGTTGTATCTTCTGTTTTTTCGCCTACAAAAACGCTCACAATTGCTTCTCCTTCGCTCTCGTAAAAAGCGGTTAGGATAGAATCTGCAATACGTTTTATGTTATCTTCATCGTCTTTTTTGACCACGAAACGGTCTATTAAAAGGCGCAAATCTTTTGCTCTGTAAGTATGCGTAAATGCTTCTAAATCAAGTGTTTGTGTTGTTTTTTCAGCTAAAATATCTTCTATTTGTAGTAAATTTCCATCGAGCCAAAGTCTTGTATAGCCTTTTTGTTGTAGTAAATTTAGTTCTTGTCGGAGTGTACGATCTTTATGCTTTACAGGCATAGAGCTGAACAATTGTACTCGAGTACCTTCTTCATTGTTCATAATAAAATCTACGACATCTCGTACCTCATGTTTTTTGACAATTTGACCCGAAACTGGCGAGTAAGTACGACCAATGCGTGCAAAAAGCAAGCGCAAATAATCATAAACCTCTGTCATAGATCCTACGGTAGAACGTGAATTTCCTGTCGTAACTTTTTGCTCAATAGCAATAGCTGGACAAATTCCTTTGATGAAATCCACCTCGGGTTTTTTCATTCTGCCCAAAAACTGGCGAGCGTAACTGGACAAACTTTCTACATAGCGACGTTGTCCTTCGGCAAAAAGGGTATCTATCGTTACAGAAGATTTTCCAGAACCACTTACGCCCGTAATCACTACCAATTGATTTTTTGGAATGTGCAGGTCTATATTTTTCAGATTATTACTGTGTGCATTTTTTATGAAAATTTCATTTTTAAAACGCTCTACAGGTTCTGTAATTACTTCTGAACTGATATTTTTTATTTTTTTTGCCATTTAAGGATATATTTGAAAAATGCAAAAGATTAGTGTATTTTGTTTTGCCACTAATTTCACTCGTTTTCGTTAAGTAACGATTATAACTTCTTAGAAACAAAGCATAAATCTAAAAGTTTTTTTTTTAGCTTAATTTTATGGATACAAAAGAGTAATTGCTTATACTTTTCTAATCATTAAACCTTCTGCGATGCTGCGAAGCATTTCTTTGCGATCTTCCGAAACGCTTATGGCAGCCAAATGCGCTATTCCTTTTTGGAAATAATCATTTTGTAAACGCTCCGCTTCACTGCGAACATCTACCAAATTGAAGAAACTTTTTACTTTTGCTACTTTTATTTCTTCGTCATTTTCTTCACTATTATATAAAGTATAGAGTTCTTCTGCTTTGTCTTTCGGTAGCAATTCCATTGTTTTTAAGTAGAGATACGTTTTTTTATTTTGTACGATGTCGCCACCTACTTTTTTGCCAAAAGTATCTTCATTACCAAAAGTATCTAAAATGTCATCTTGAATTTGGAAAGCTAAACCAATATTCAAACCAAATTCATACAAGTGTTTTGCGTCTTCATCAGAGGCATTAGCACCCGTTGCGCCCATTTGCAAGGCTGCAGCGAGTAGTACTGCGGTTTTTAATTTTATCATATTCAAGTATTCGGGAATACTCACATCATTTCTTTTTTCAAAATTTATATCAAATTGTTGCCCTTCACAAACTTCAATAGCAACTTTGTTAAAAATTTTTATTAGCTTTGTGACAGTTTTAAAATCTTCATTTGCACTCACCAAGTAGTCGTACGCTAAAATAACCATAGCGTCGCCCGAGAGAATTCCTGTATTCACATTGTATTTCATATGCACCGTTTGTTTGCCTCGGCGAAGTGGCGCAGCATCCATGATGTCGTCGTGCATCAGGGTAAAATTATGAAATACTTCTATCGCAAAAGCCGTAGGAAATGCATTTTGAACACTACTATCAAAAAGCTGATGTGCTGCTAATGTCAAAATTGGGCGGATTCTTTTACCTCCTAAAGTCAATATGTAAGTAATTGGCTCGTACAGTTCGGTAGGCTGCTGAGAGAACGATTGATTTTTAATATATTGATTAAAATCTTCTGTAATTTGGCTTAGTGTTTGCATATAGATATGATTGATGTGACACGTTATTGGAAGTGCAAATTTACAAAAGAATTACAATAACACTTTTATTAAGAGCATTTTTATACTAAAAATATAATAAATAAGACACAATATGCTGCCTAACAGATATTTACACATAAATATTTCACATCATATAAATAAGATAAAATTAAATATATATATAATATGTCACAAAAAACAAGACCTATACAGATACTTTTGGTAGAAGATAATCCTGGCGACATCCGTTTGACGCAAGAGGCTTTTAAAGAAAGTAAGCTCACAATAGAGTTAAATGTTGCCACTGATGGTGTCGAAGGAATAAATTATTTGAGAAAAAATCCTCCTTATCAAGACGCTACTATGCCAGATTTAATCCTGTTGGATTTGAATTTGCCTAAGCGTGATGGTCGAGAAGTATTGCAAGAAATAAAAACTGACGATATTTTGCGTAGAATCCCTGTCATTATTTTGACGACTTCTACTGCCGAGCAGGATATTTCTAAATGTTATAATTTGCACGTCAATAGTTACATTAGCAAACCTGTTGATTTCGATAAATTTTTTGAAATTATCCAAAGAATAGAGGATTTCTGGCTCAATACTGCGGTATTGCCAACTATGATATAAGAGTACCCATTATTTGACATCAACACTCGAATAATAGTTAAATAAAAACCAAAAAATGAGAACTAAACAAAAATAATACAAAATATCTCTTGTGTTATTTTTTGCTTTTTACTTTTAACTAATTCCCAGTCATAATATGTATTCAAAGAACAAATTAAGTATCCTTTTGGTAGAGGATAATCCCGCAGACGCACATTTGGCTAAAATAAATCTTGAAGAGGCTGCTCCTAAGGTTACTATTTTTCATGCCGAAACCTTTTTTGATGCAATGGATTACATCGAAAACGAAGAAATTAGTTTGGTTTTGTTAGACCTTTCTTTGCCTGACAGTAGTGGCTTTAAAACGCTAACTCGCTACATGGAGCGTGCTGCTCATATTCCGGCGGTTGTGCTTACTGGTACGAACAACGAGATTATCGGTAATCAAGCGGTCAAAGCTGGTGCTCAAGATTTTTTGGTAAAAGGGCAATATGATAGCAAACTTTTGGGTCGTGTTATCCGCTATTCTTTGCAACGTGCTGGTGTTTTACAAAAACTCGAAGAAACAGCTAATAGCTTGACTGTGAGTGAAAAACGCTACGAAGATGCTCAAAAAATGGGTCATTTTGGCAACTGGCACATGGATATTGTATCAAACGAAATGAGTTGGTCTGAAGAGATGTTTCGTATTTTAGGATTACAAAATGGAAGTATTATGCCTTCCATGATGGATTATCTGAACTATACGCACAATGACGATAGAAAAGAGGTAGAAGCATTTTTTGAAGAAGTAACAAAAGACGGGAAGCAAAATAAAATCGAACACCGTATGCTAACCAATGGTCATACGATGAAGTACGTTTCGTTACAAGCAAAAATTTTGTTTGAAGAAATGACAGGCAGACTTTTGATGGTTGGCGTGATGCAAGACGTTTCCGAACGAAAAATAAAAGAGCAATTGGTCATAGAAAAAAATATTTCTATCAAGGCTTCTAAAATAAAAGAAGAAACTATTGCGAACATGAGTTTCCATATTCGTACGCCACTTTCTTCTATTTTTAATTTTATGTTTTTGTTAGAAAATACCATCTCTAACAACCAACAAAAGGAATTAATATCTGGATTGAGAACTTCTGTAGATGATATGTCGCTGATGCTCAACAATTTATTGAATTTTTCTATCCTTGCTTTTGAAAATATCAAACTCGAAGAAGACGAATTTAACCTTAAAGAAATGGTACAAGGTATCCGTAAAATACTTCAGATAAAAGCGGACAATAATAAGCAAAAATTACAGGTGGTAATACCAGAAACCTCTCCGCTCAACCTTATCGGAGACTCTCGTAAGCTAAACCAAGTTTTACATAATTTGATAGATAATGCCATTTTACACTCCAGTAAAAATGGTAAAGTAACCATTACAGCAAGGGTCAAAGAGTATGATTTTAAGCCATTTTTGCATATAAGTATCGAAGATACAGGGCGTGGTATGACCGCAAACCAAGTTCGTGAGCTGATGGATGCCGAAAAATCACTCGATATTTATCAAGGAGATAAAGAAAATGGCAGCAAAAAATTAGGTGTTGCGATTGTTTCTAAGCTATCCTCTATCATGGGAGGCAAATTAAATATACAAAGTCGAGAGGGCGAAGGTTCAACTTTCATTGTCGAAATACCTATAAAAGTAGCCAAATACAGCAACGCATTCATCAATGGTGCGCCTACTTCTCCGATGCGTATTTTGCTTGTAGAAGACCACTTTTTGAACCAAATCGCTACGAAAAAAATCTTGACGACATGGTCAGATTTCATTACGGTGGACATTGCAGAAAATGGTAGAATTGGTGTAGATAAGTTTCAAAATGGAGATTATGATATTATTCTTATGGATATTCAAATGCCCGTAATGAATGGACTCGAAGCTACCGCTGCCATAAGACAGTTTAGCGAAGTACCTATTATTGCGCTTACTGCAAATGCTTCACGACAAGAAGCCGAGCGTTGTATAAAATCTGGTTGCGATGAGTATTTAGCAAAACCTTTCAAACCACAAGATTTGTACAATAAAATAGCAGAAGCGCAAGCAAAAAGTAAAGATGTTGGATTACCAGAATCATCGAGTTTTGAGTAATTAAAAAAGATACAGTATTTTATACTGTATCTTTTTTTTATGAATATTTTTAAACAAAGCTATAAAAAAGCATGAATTTTTATAAAATTATTGATTTTTAAATATATTTAAAAAAATCATCACTACGTAAATTTAGAGAAAACTGGATTGGTTATCCCAGCTAACCTTTCGATATTTCTAATAATTTACGTCCTTACAAGTTGCTTTTACCA
>JANMGN010000034.1:0-4052 GCA_031374645.1 Chitinophagales bacterium
GAGCGAGCTATGATTTTTATGGACAAAATCTCACACAAAGTGGCGATTATGAGCATATTATAAAAAATGCTACGGCTTGCGATTCTACGGTAAAACTTACGTTGAGCGTTTTGCCGAAAAAAGAAAGCACAAAACAAGCCAATATATGCAACGGTACGAGCTACGATTTTTATGGACAAAATCTCACGCAAAGTGGCAATTACGAGCATATTATAAAAAATGCTATGGCTTGCGATTCTACGGTAAAACTCACATTGAGCGTTTTACCGAAAAAAGAAAGCACAAAACAAGTACGTATTTGTGAAGGCACTACTTATGATTTTTATAGCACTATTTTAAGTAAAAGTGGTGCTTACGAAAAGATATTTAAAACGAAAAATAATTGCGACAGCTTAGAAAAATTGCTATTGGAAATTTCTCCACTTCCAACGCTTACTTTACCAGCAGATATTACCCTTTTTGAAGGTACGAGTGCAAAAATAAAAGTAACTGTAAAAAGCGATAGTTTAAAAAGTATAGCTTGGTTACCCGCTACTTTTTTAGATAAAAACGATAGCACCGAAGTAACCGTAACACCGACAGAAAGTATTGATTATCAGGTTGTTGTAAAAAATAAAAATTATTGTGAAGCCAAAGCGACTATCAAAGTATTTGTAAAAGGAAAGAAAAAAGTGTTTGTGCCAACCGCTTTTTCTCCTAATGATGACGGTTTCAACGACTTTTTCGAAGTATTTTTGAAAGCAGGCGAAGGTAGGGTAGAGCAATACGAAATCTACGACCGTTGGGGCAATTTAATTTATAAAAATGCTGAACCTTGGAATGGTGCAGACGCTCCGATAGGCATTTTTATATACAAGATAGACATAAAATGGAGTGACGGTAGAACAACGACACTAAGTGGAGAAGTTTTACTCTCAAGATAATTAGGCAATAAAAAAACTCCGTTCACTCGGGGACGAAGAACGGAGTAGATTTGAACCTATGACCTATTGTCGTTTTGGATAAAAATGAAGATTTACTCTTTCACAATGCGCTTGGTAGCGCGACCTTCCGAAGTCGTGACGGTCAGCAAAAAGATGCCATTGCTGGTATTTTCTAAGTCGAGCGTGGTATCAAAACGCTCGCTTGGGTTGTCGTACTGTTGTTGAAAAATCACTGCGCCAGTAATTGTACTGACCGTAACCGCAATGGGTTCGCTACTTGGATTTTCAACTCTTAGGCGAAATTCGCCATGAAAAGGATTAGGTGCAATTAGCACGTTTTTTGCCAAAAAATTGACATCTTTGCTCGAAACAGGCGCAATACAGTCCCAATCGCTCACGCCATACACCAGTTTATTGTTTCTAAAAAAACAGGTCACTTGCGAGTTTTCGTCAATTTTTCCGTAGTTTTTGTAGTACAAAGGTGCGGTACTTGCGCCAAAACCTTCAATCCACTTGAGATTATCCCAAGTTTTGCTCGTTGGTTTTAGTTCTATGCACTTTCGTTCGCCTTCTACGGTCGGAAAAGCACCGATAGCCACTACTTCAAACTCAAATTGTTTGACAAAAAACTTATCGCCAACCAAAAGGCTAAAATCGTACAGTAAAAATTCTTTACCATCTTCAAAAGCATACACTTTTCGTTGTGCGGTATCTTCTCGAAGATACACGTGATTTTTAGACGGATACGCTCCATCTTCAATAAATACCCTGTACGTTTGTCCGTTCATAGTGGTATCTTGCAGGATAACTTGTGTTTTTGCTGCGCCATTTCCTTTGGCATCGGAAGCAAACAAGTCCCAGCGATTTTTGGGTACAAAAACAGACTGATAAGCAGTTGTTTGTGCTTCAAGCGCAAAGCTACCCAAGCAAAGCCCCAAAGAGAGTAGAATATTCTTTCTCATAATTGCGTAAAATTTCGGTTCTGAGTGAAAAAATTGGATTTCAAAATATAGAAAGCAGTGGACAATGGGGACAGCAAAGGTCACTGGTGTAGATGCCAGATACTTAGAACTGAGCCGATTAGAATCAGCGCAATAACATTAAAATCAGTGTGAGAAAGTGGGTATATGCAAATATGGCGAGCTGAAATTTTCAGCGTGCGCAAAGGGAGGTACTAAATACAACCAAATAGTATGCCCAAAGTTAGGCTTTTTTATTTAAAAAACAAAAAATATAATATTTTTAATATTTTTATGTTTATAAAAATGATAATGAAGTGATTACGTATAAGGTATTTTTTATTTTTTTTAAATAAAAAATGTGTTTGCTTGTGATGGTAATTTGGAAAAGAAATAATGGAAAAACTGCTTTGCTCAAAATTGTTCCAACAACCAATTTTTTTCTGCCAATACTTTACAATCAATAATTTCTTGTTTAAAAAGTTCTTTTTCGGCTTTTTTCATCGATTTTAAAAGCAATAATTTTTTACTGAATTTCAATAAATTGGTAAAACTTTCTTTGTGATAAGCCAAGTCTTTTTGGCGATGAAGATAAGTTTTGAAACTTTCCATCAGCGAATCCATCGCATCGTATTCGCCCAAATCGTAGTACATGATGAGCAGCATTTTTCGAGCATCAAGGTTGTGTAAAACGTCTTGAAATTCTATCGTTTGTAACAATGACATGGCTTTTTCGTAGTTTTTTATCCGAAAATAATACTGCGAAATATTAAAATTATAGTGATTTTCTCTTTGCTCTTGCGGCAAAAAATCCTTATAATCTTCTAAAAATCGCAATGCCCAATCGTATGCTTTGAGTTTTATCGCTAAAAGATGTATGTTTTGATAGGTAAAAACGGACATAATGCCATTTTCGAGTAAAATTTTATTTTCTAATCCTGCTACATACAAATCAAAACCTTCTTTTACAAAATCTGCCTTGCCTTGATTTTGTTTTTTGATACAATAATTGATAGCGATAAGGTACATATCACGGATTTCCTCTTGTGTAAAAACCTGCCAATTATTGGTCAAAATCGTTTTCAGTTCGTAAAAATGCGCTTCATTTTCTGGTTTTTGTAAGGACAAAAAGCTATGGTAATATACCGCAATTGCCACTACATTTTGATAGTTTTTGCTCTCTACAAAACGGATTAATTCTTCTGAAAAACTCAGGTCATAATTTTGTTTGGTCACGTTTTGATGAGAAATAAGCATACAACTTTGGCGCAAAGCTTCCGAAAGGTAATATTTGGTAAATTCTTCGCTCATTTCTGACAAAAACATTTCTCCACTTCTGCGTTTTTTGTGTACATTGTTGTATTTTTCCAGTAAATATTGATATTTTTGAAAATGAAATTGCGCATCACGAAGCGTTTTTTCTTCCAAAAGTTCTACTATTTTGGCAGATTTTTTTTCATTTTGTTTTTCTAAATTTCTTACACTGAGGTTTTTTTGCAAACTGATTTCACGCTGAATAGTGTTGTTTTCCCAATCTTGCAAACTCAAAAACTGATACAATAATTGCAATAAATAAGACATCAAATAGCGAAAATCATCGTCTTTGAGTTGTTTTAAATCCAATACTTTTTTCAAAAAAAGTACAGCATTTTCTACTGAAAAATTAGGTTTGTTTTTGTTTTTTTGAGCGATAAAAAAATCAAACAATGCGCTGACATCTTCCCGTTTATTGAAGTAAGGAGAGCGCAGAAATTTTTTGGCATCTCGAATTTCAGCATCTGAAAAACTAAGAAAAACTTGTAAAAGGTCGCTTTTTTCCATAAATAAAAAATAAATAGTGTTTTTTATTCAAAAAAATGAGGTTATTTTTAATAATATTTTCCACAAAAATACATTTTAGTTTACTGATAATCAATATTTTACAATAAAAATTTAAAAATATTTTTCGATAAAGTCTTTTTTTTGTAATTGGACAAATAGGTATTTGATTGCATCTTTGTATCATAAACATAAAAATATTTTCAAACACATAAATTTAGAAACTATGAAAAAAATAATAATTATCCTTTTTGCTTTATTTTTTATAGGCAAAATAGAAGCGCAGAATATGACTTTGACTTTTGAAGTTAAACGAACTTGCGTAGGGCATTCCGATGGAACAATAGATTTG
>JANMGN010000677.1:0-8919 GCA_031374645.1 Chitinophagales bacterium
TGAACGGAGAGGAAGCAACGCTTTTTAAACTCACGCAAAAAGTAGGCAAGTTTGATTTTGCAAAATATTTACTTTTTTTTGGCGATGAAAATTATTGCGTTTTGCTAAGTGCCGTTTTTACATCTGATAATACAGATTTAGAAAATAAAATTAAAAAAGCCTTACTTTCAGTTGCTTATAAAGATGACGAAACGGAAAGCCCAATGCCAAAAGGTTTTCGTTTAGATTTTAAAAATAGCAACCTGAAATATGCACGTAGTATTTCTGATGCAGTTATTTATTCGGCTGACGGGCTGAGTGTTCCTAATTCTTTGGCAAATAATTCGTTTTTTGCAGGAAGTGGAAAAGCAACTACAAGCGATTACGCTGCTTTTTCTTTGGAACGATTGCAAAAACAAATTAAAACACCTTTGAAAATTGAGCGCAATAATCCTATCGAAATAAAAGGTTTGCAAGGTCAAGAAATTATAGCTACAACAAATACGGACGGAAAGATACGTTATCTGTACCAAGTATTGCTTTTTAATCGTGATACCTATTATATAATGTATGGTTCTACGATGGAAAATACAGATGTTCAAATGGCTATTTTTCAAAATATTGCGAAAAGTTTTACTTTGCAGTAATGAATAATTAAAAATGAAAAATGAAAAATTACTAATGTAAATTACTGATAATCAATTTTTTACAAAAATATTTATCTTTTAATTTTGATTAATTTAACCTAACATTTAAGTTTTTGCTGAAATAAAAACGCTTGAAATAACGTTTTCTTCAAAAAAAATTATCAATTTTGCAATTCTAAAAATTAAAAAAAATTTACAATGAAAAAATTACTATTAACAACTGCAATTTCATTTTCTTGTTTCGCCGCTTCTTTGATGGCTCAAAGTCCAGTGGGCATTTGGAAAACTATCGATGACGAAACAGGAAAAGCCAAATCACACCTCGAAATATTTGAGAGTAACGGTAAATTTGGCGGAAAAATCGTAAAATTACTCAATAAACCAGAAAATACGCTTTGCGATAAATGTTCTGGCGATGACAAAAATAAGCCATTGATGGGTATGGTACTTGTAAAAGGCTTGTATTTGAAAGATGGCTACTGGCAAGGCGGTACGATTATGGATCCTAACAAAGGTTCTTCGTACGGCTGCAGTTTTTGGTTTGAAACAGGCGATGCAGATATTTTGAACGTAAAAGGTAAGCACTGGTCGGGTATTTCTCGTACGCAAAAGTGGTATCGTGTGAAATAAAATTGTTTTATCAAAGGTTTGGGCAATATAACTCTCTGGTTTTAAAAATCCGTGAGGTATATTGCCAAAACCTTTGACGAATCATCAAATTCAGTTTATAAAACGCTGATAAGACTTCCAAATCTTATCAGCGTTTTCAAATAAAAAAATAGATGAAAATAGTTTCTTATAATGTCAATGGTATTCGTGCTGCATTGACAAAAGGTTTTGCGGAATGGCTCGAAGCAGGCGATTTTGACATCGTTTGTGTACAAGAAACGAAAGCAGAAAAAGAACAAGTAGATACTTCGATTTTTGAAAACTTAGGGTATCATCAACAATGGTTTTCGGCAGAAAAAAAAGGATACAGTGGCGTTTTGATTTTGAGTAAAAAAACACCTTTGTATGTAGAAACGGGTTGCGGATTGGAAGTTGCGCAAAAAGAAGGGCGTTTAATTCGTTGTGATTTTGAAGATTTTACTTTGCTCAATTGTTATTTTCCAAGCGGAACAAGTGGCGATGAACGTCAAGATATAAAAATGAATTTTCTCGATTCCATGTTTGATTTTATCCAAAATTTGAAAAAAGAAAAGGAAAAAATTATATTGGTTGGCGACTACAATATTGCCCATACTGAAATAGATATTCACGACCCAAAAGGCAATAAAAATTCCACAGGATTTTTGCCCGAAGAACGTGCTTGGATGACAAAATGGTTTGAAAGCGGTTTTAAAGATGCTTTTCGCTATGCAAATCAAGATAAAATAGAGTACAGTTGGTGGAGTTATCGTGCTGGCGCAAGAAAAAATAACAAAGGTTGGCGTATTGATTATCAGTCAGTTACGAATAATTTGGCAGACAAAATCGTTTCGTCAAAACATTTGGGCGATGCGATGCACTCTGATCATTGTCCTGTTTTGGTAGAGTATAATTTTGCTTAAAAATCAAACGTGGAAGATAAAAGTTTAAATAAATACATCAGCGAAACAGGCGTTTGTTCTCGCCGAGAAGCCGATAAATTGATTGAAGAAGGTCGAGTTACCATCAACGGTCAGGTTGCTCGTAAAGGCAACAGAGTGAACGATGGCGATGAGGTAGAAATAGACCAAAAACCGTTGCTCGATAAGCCAGAAACCGTTTATCTTGTGCTGAACAAACCTCCTGGAATCACTTGTACAACCGACCTCAAAGACAAAAGCAATATTATAGATTATTTGAATTATCCTGGTCGGATTTTTCCAATCGGGCGTTTAGACAAACCTTCAGATGGACTTATTTTTTTGACAAATGACGGCGATATTGTCAATAAAATCCTTCGTGCAGGCAATAATCACGAAAAAGAATACGTCGTAACAGTCGATAAAACGATTGACAATAAGTTTATAAAAGCAATGGCAGGCGGTGTCAAAATTTTAGATACCATTACGCAGCCATGTAAAATTCAACAAGAAGGAACGCATACTTTTCGCATTATTTTGACACAAGGACTTAACCGTCAAATTCGTCGGATGTGCGAAACACTTGGTTATCAGGTGCAAACACTGACCCGTGCGCGCATTATGAACATCACATTAAAAAATTTGCCTGTCGGGAAATGCCGTTATTTTACCAAAGAAGAAGTCCGAATTATCAATGATTTGGTAGCAAATTCGTCTAAAACAGAAGACGCTTCCAGTTTTGATGAATAAACTCTAATGCAGAATGATGAATGTAAAATAATGAATAATGTATATCGTAAATATTTGATAATGAGTAATTTATACAAATAAATTATTTATTATACATTCATTTTTAATTATTAATTAACAATAAACTCCACACGTCTATTTTTGCTATTCGCCTTGTCTTTTATTTCTCTAAATAAAGGACGTGTACTACCATAACCTTTTGCTGTAAGTCGCTGATTATCAACACCTTTTGCTATTAAATAAGATTTGACAGATTGCGCTCGCTCCTCAGAAAGTTTTTGATTTGCGGCGGCATTACCAATATTATCGGTATGTCCTTCGATAGTCAGTTTTGCCAAAGGATAACTTTTTAGCATGGACGTAAGGCGATCGAGTTCCGTTTGCGATTCTACATACATTTTACTCGTACTTTGCTCGAAAAATATATTTTTGGGAATATATTTTTGCAAAGTATCTTTGGGTGGCGCAACAGGCGTTGGCTTCGTTGCAACAACAATTGGTGCAGGTTTTGGAACAACAAGCACAGGTTTAGTGCTGACTTTCACAGCAGGTTTTGGCGTAGGTTTTGGAATATCATTGGCTACCACAACTTGCGCTGAACTAAAATATTCACTTGAAATAACTTTGTCATTATTACCTAAAAAACCTCCAAAAAGCGGCTTTTCACTTGGTTTTTGCCACTGTAATTTGATAACACCTTCGTTCATCCCATTAAAATATTCTATTTTAATGTCGTAGCTTTGTCCTTTGTTTAGTGTAATTTCATTTGAAAAACGAACCTTATCGTGCATATCCCAAGCATTTATCAACTGTTTATTATCCACCCAAAGTCGTATGCCGTCATCTACAATTGCACTAAAAACATATTTTCCAGATTCTGGAGCGAGTAATTTTCCTGTCCAACGAATTGAAAAACTCAAAGGATCAATGCCTTTTGCAGGAGCTTCATAATTCCAGTAATAATCTATTTTCGCATCTGTACGGGTCAATATTTTTATTTCAAAATTTTTACCATTGAAGTATTCGCCCTGCAAACCATTTTGTGCGAAAAGAGCAATTTTAAAAAGGAAAAGGCTTAAAAATAGGGTTGTTTTTTTCATTGAATTGTTTTAGTTTTTTATAAAAATCGCTTTTTATGAAAGACGCTTTTTTGACCTTAAAAGTTGCTTTTTTAGCTTTTATTTTGAAAAATAATTATTTTAGTGATTAATTGGGCAAAAATTCTTACATCTAAAATTTGGATTTAAAATTGCAGTTTTATTTTTTACATTTCACAAATAAAAATCATGTTTAAATATCTTGTATTTTCTTTTACTTTCGCTTATTTAGGTGTTTTTTTGCCTCAAAAACAAGTATTTCAAGCAGAAATACCTGCACCAGAAGGCTGTAAAAAATTACCTGTTTGTGTAGAAAAATTAGGTTTTGACCTTACAAAATCCGCTTTTTCGACTTCTGAAAAAAAACATACGGGCATTGTTTTTACCGATTTAACTTCTGGTAAAATCTATCAACATCCGTCGTGGACAAAAGCTGGGTATCTCGGCCCAATAGTGATTACGGAGCGTGGCGATGTTTTTTCTGCACCGATTCCTGTGATTAATTTGATAGACAATCAGCCCGAAGACCAAAATAAAATTTATAAAATAGATGAAAAAACAGGCGAAATGAACCTGTTTTTAGATTTGCCCAAAGCAGCGAAATCTTCTGGCGAAAATCCGTTCGGAACACTCGGTATGGCGTACGATTGCGATACCAAAGTGTTGTATGTTAGTACCGTTTTTGGCTCTACTTTGCAAAAAGAAAACGGTAGAATTTATGCTATAAGCAGCGAAAACGGAAAAATTATTGACAGTCTAATAAACATAGATGCAATGGGAATCGGTGTCGCTTTTGAAAATACAGAACGTACTTTTTTTTATGGAACTACCAGATTATCAAGCATTTATAGTATAAAATTAGACGCTTCGGGCAGATTTATCAATAAACCAAAAATGTGTTGCTCGCTCGAAAATTTAGGCCCTCGTGGCGACGACCGTGCAAGGAAAATCCGCTTTACAGCCAAAGGCGATATGATGATTCAAGCCGTAGAATTTTATTACAACCTCATCGCTCCGACCGAAAAACAAGAAACCGTTTATTATTATAGGTATGATGCGAGCGTGAAAAATTGGGTTTTTGCGGGCTATGGGAATTGAAAATTGAAAGAAATGACTTGTGAATATAGCACACCAAAAAACTGGAAAATAAAGTGGAAAAAATCACGTTATTAAGTTTGTTAAACTCTTGTTAAATATGAAAAAAATAGTTCAAGTCACACTCTTTCTTTTTTTATTGTCATTGGCAATATATGCACAGCCCAAAGATACATTTATTCTAAAAAGAGCTGTATTACTAAATTTTAATAGGTCAATTATTAATCATATAGATAAATCAAAGTTCTTCACACCAGATTCACCGTCAGACAGAGAATATTTTAACATATACAATGTGGATAATGATATTGGCATTGGGTTTAGTTACTACAATAATTCTTTTCAAAAAAGATGGAATATATCCCATGATATTTCTCTTAATCTATATAAAAAAGATATTGTTTTTGAACATATTCAAGGAATTAGCGCATCAATATATAAAGGTAAACTTAATGATGTTTATCTTGGCTATACTCCATCTGTTAGTTGGTTACCTTCCAATAGATTAGGTTTATTTTTTGAGGCGGGACCTAATTTTTCGATTTTACTAATAGGCACGGCAGTAAAGTCTTTTAAAATTAGTAGGCCTATACGTACACCTAATCCTGTAATTTATGGTAGTTCTTTAAAAGACAATTACTTCTTATCATTAGTTGTCGCAAGGATCACTCAAAGGATAGGAATAGGTAAAATCATCAAAACTAAGCAAAATGAACAATATATTGTCAGAACAACACTCGATGTTCCAATTTGGCAATATCCTAAACAGTTTTCCTTATCACAAACAGTTCTACAATTTAGCTTCGGACGTTATTTCTAAAAAAAACAATCAACATGAAAAAATTACTACTATTTTTATTTTTGTCGCAGGTATTTATCGCTAACGCACAATCTTTTTTTCATCCAGCAGGCTGGCAAATAGGACTGCACGGTTCACAAAGTTTACTAAGAAATATTACTAAACGATACGACCCTCTTTTTGTAAATTTATCAGATACTTACAATATTTCCAGCAGTTTTTTATCCAATTATGGTATCTCTATCGGTGCAGAGTTTATCGCTACTGATTGGCTTACACTAAGATTACAAGCAAAATACCATAATCAGCGATATAGAGCTATTATAGGAGGGCTTACGTTTGGTACAGACTTCAACAATGGAGGCACTATTACAGAATCAAAAATTTATTACGCCTATTCTTATCATTTTGTATCGCCATCGCTTGCAGTATTATTCAATGTACCCAATAATTCGAGGTTTTATATAGGGGCGAGTGCTAACCCATCTTTTAGTTTTCGTAAAAATGTTAAATCTGAAATAAGGCTTGGAAATGGTGATATTGAAAGTAAAAGTTCACGAGTAGAAGATAAAGCTATTTATTTTTCTACAACATATCTACAAGCATTTTTAGGCTACCGACAACCACTTCGTAATGATTTTATGATTTCTTTTGAACCTTATTTTGAGTATAGCGGAAAATTATTTACACTTGACCGTTATGGTTCTACTGCAAAATTTTCCAATATTGGACTTTCTATTTATTTTGCAAACAATCGCAAAACAGTAGGTTCTGCAAAATGTTATCACTTTTAAAAATTTAAAAATTGTAACTCCAACAAAAAAAACTTGTGTATTTTTAGAAATTCACAAGTTATTTTTTTGAATTATATACTTCTACAAACTCTTTTCAAAGGAGAAGATTTAGATGAAGTCATTTATCGCAAGTATTTTCACGCCCATTTTTCATTTTTCATTAAAAAAACCTTATCTTTGCAGCAATTTTGCAGGTAAATATATCAAATACGAAGCTATCAAATTAGATTTTAGGCATTTTATTCTAAAATCACACCTCTTTTATGCGATTAAGAAGTTTAGAAATCAAAGGTTTTAAGTCTTTTGCCGACGAAACCATCATCAACTTCAATGAAGATGTTATCGGAATTGTAGGTCCGAACGGCTCTGGAAAGAGTAACGTGGTCGATGCTATCCGTTGGGTTTTAGGCGAGCAAAAAAGCAAAGAATTGCGTTTGGACAAAATGTCGAGCGTGATTTTTAACGGCACAAAAAAACGTAAGGAAGGCAATACCGCCCAAGTTACGCTGACTTTTGAAAACACCAAAAATATTCTCCCGACGGAGTATAATATGGTAAGTATGTCTCGTATTTTGTACCGAAGCGGCGAAAGTGAGTACCGTTTGAATGGCGTAACTTGCCGTTTGAAAGACATCACTTCGCTTTTGATGGATACTGGTATTGGCTCAAATTCCTACGCAATTATTGCACTCGGAATGGTCGATGATATTTTGGAAAATAAAGAAAATGCACGTCGCCGAATGTTTGAACAAGCGGCTGGCGTTTCAAAATACAAGGCGAGAAAGCACGAAACAATGCAAAAATTGGACGCTACGACCGCAGATTTGGAGCGTGTGCAAGACCTTGTATTTGAAATAGAAAAAAACCTCGAAAGTCTGGAAAAACAAGCCAAACGCACTCAAAAATACTTCGATATGCGAGAGCGTTACAAGGAGTTGAGTATAGCTTTGGCGATTATAAAAGTAAATGCTTTTAAGGCAGATTATAAGAGTATTGAGCAGCAAATCACAAAAGAAGAGGATAATTATCGTGGTTTGGAGGCTGAAATTCGCAATTCGGAAGCGGCTTTGGAAAAGGAAAAAGCAGCACATATCGACAAAGAAAAAGATCTTTCTGACCGTCAGCGAGAGCTGAATAGTTTAGTCGGAAAAATTCGTGGTCGGGAGAATGACAAGCGAATGGCAGAGCAAAAAACGCAATTTGTAGTGCAAAATAAGACGACTTTGGCGAACGATATTGCTACGCTAAAAGGAAAAATTGTACAACTCGAAGAAGATATTGATTATTACCGAACAGAACTAAATGTAGAAAAAAAGAAGGAAGCAAAACTCGAAGAATCACTCGAAGCAAACAACGAAAAGCTGAAAAATATCCGTGAAAATCATACTTCTATGAAAGGAGATATGGACACAAAATTGAATTTTCAACAAGGAATTGAGCGTGAAGTAAATGAGTTTGATAAGCGAAAAGCTATTAATATCAATCAGATAGAAAATTTGGAAAGCGACATCAAACGCCGCAAACAAGACGTAGCTACTCGTGTACAAGAGTTAGATTTTACGACAGGAAACCTAAAAGAAATAGAAGAAAAAGAAAGTGCTATTGCGTTGGAAATCAGTGGTTTAGAAGAAAAAGAAATAGAGAAAAAAGCCAATATAGAAACTACTGAAAAGAAAATAGAAGAACTGAATAAAAAATCTACTGACATCAATCGTCGTTTGGATTCTAAGAAAAATGAATACAAACTGACCAAAAGTATGGTGGAAAGCATGGAAGGTTTTCCCGAAAGTATCAAGTATTTGCAAGCGAACAAAGAGTTCAAATCGCCTTTGCTATCTGACCTAATTTATGTAAAAGAGGATTACCGTGCGGCAATTGAAAACTACTTGGAATCTTACCTAAACTATTATGTATCAGACACTTATGATGATGCCATAAAAGCTATACGTTTGCTTTCTACGAACCAAAAAGGTAAGGCAAACTTTTTTGTTTTAGAAGCATTTAAAGACTACAAAAGCAATCAAAACACCCTTAAAGAAGCAAGTGCAGCAACCGATTTTGTAGAAGTAGATGCCAAATATAAGGCATTGACTTCTTATTTATTGGAAAATGTTTTTATTTCAAATAATGAAAATTTAGATTTATCAAGTGCTGATATTCAAGATAATGTAACGCTTTAATCCAAAAGTGTTGCTTACTCAAAACGTAGTT
>JANMGN010000062.1:0-7084 GCA_031374645.1 Chitinophagales bacterium
TATAGGCTCTAATATTCTAAAACGATAAAACCTTGCTCCAAAGGATTCAGATTTTCTATCAATATTTCAAATAATTTGTCGCCATATTTTACATAATAAGGTAAAAAATTATCGAAACGCTCTTGCAAACCGTTGTTAGGACAAAATTTTTGTAACAAATTTTTAATTTGGTTGATAGCAACTTCGTGTTTTTGTTTTTCAGTACGCACCAAACGATTTTCCAATTGATCAAGTGCAGCTAATTGTTTGACCGATTCAGCAGCAACTGCACTTGTGAGCGTAGTATCTACTTCTTTTGCGATGTTTTCTATACGGTCAAAAATAGCCTTTAACGCTGTTTTTTCTTGTAAAATATTCAGTTCACTACTTGCATTTTTTGTGACATATTTTTTGGTTAAAAAATCGCTATCTTGAAAAAGGTCTTCGTAACTTAAATCTAATTTTTCCATTTTTTTTCTGCTTGCTTCATCTATGATTACAGCCGAATTTCTACGGATTAGCATCGGGAAATTTACATCAAAAAACTCAAACTGTATTTTTCTTTCGAGCCAATAAGCTATTTCGCCGCCGCCGCCAATATACGCTAAATTGGGAAGTGTAACTTCTTGATAAAGAGGACGTAAGACAACATTTGGGCTAAACCTTTCTGGATAATTTTCTACTTCTTTTACGATTTCTTCTCTTGAAAAAGTATAATCTGTATTGAGAACTTTGTAGGTATCTTCTTCAAAAACAATACGTTCTCGAAGTTGCTCTTTTAAATAAAATAAATTAATTTCACGAGGAAATGCTTGTGCTTTAAAACCTAAATTTCCGAGCGACTGCTGTGTGCTTTCTACTAATTTTTGTGACGGCTGTTCTAAGATTTCTTTTAAAATAAAAGGAATAAAATTTGTTTTTAGAGCTTTGTCATTAGGGTTCAAAACGAGCAAACCGTATTTGCCAAAAAGGTCATTTATTAAGCCTTGTGTTGCGGTATGATAAATTTTTTGTGACGTATAATTTTTTTCAATCAGTGCAAAAATCGTATTGGCATTTTCGCTTTCGCCCAAAATTGGTTTCAGTTCTTCGAGTACATTTTTCAGATTTTCGGTTTGCATCATACCGACTGCGCCTGTTTCGTCTGTCTGCCACGTTAGTTTTTTTCCAAATAAATTAATGCTGCTCGCTTCTTCAAAATCGTGGTCTTCGCCACCTATTACAAACATGGGAACAAAATTATTTTCAGGATATTTTACATTTAACTGACGTGCTAAATTAATCGTAGAAGCTATTTTATGTATAAAATAAATTGGTCCGAGCAGCAAACTTGGCTGATGCGCCGTAGTGACCGTAAACGTATTTTCTTTACCTAAAAGTGCAATATTAGCAGCTGTTTTTTCAGAAAAATCAAAGTCTTCGTATTGCTTTTTCAGCACTTCTACCAAAAGTTTTCTATTGATATTTTGCGATTTTTTATCTGAAATAACTTTTTCAAACGATTGTATGTCAACATTATATTTAAAAAATGGTTCTAATATTGGGTCAGCAGTAGCGTAAGCCAAATCGCTTTTTGAGAGCTGCGGAATTGTGTTGAAAGGAATTTGTTTTCTCATTAAGTGGTTGAAATTTTTTTGCAAAGAAACAACAAATTTGAGAATTAAAGTAAGGGTAAAAAAATAATTGCAACTTTTGTCTTTGTGAAGACGCTTATTTGAGTAAATGAACTTTAGATTTCTTGGATTTCTCCATGCCATTTTATTATTATTATTATTTAATACCCATTTTTCATTTTTAATTATTCATCTTTAATTACATTTCATCGAAGAAAATGTGTACTTTATCCGTATTAATTTTTCTATAACAGTAAAAAACTAAACATTTTAGTATCTTTGCGAGAATATTTAAACAAATAATAAAAATTTCAGAATGAGTATTTTAATTTTTTTGGCAGTTCTCTATCTTTTAAACTGTTTTACGTTACAAAAAGTATTTGAAAAAGCAGGTGTTGAAGCAAGCAAAGCATGGATTCCAGGTGTGAACATCATGGAATGGTGCAAAATTATTGGTCGTCCAGGGTGGAACGCTGTCTATATGCTTTTGCCTATTTACAATATCTTTTTTTATGCAGGAATTTGTGTTGATTTGGTGCGCTCATTCGGAAAATATGATTTTTGGCACTCTGCGGTTGCTGTAATTTTTGCTCCATTTATGTTTTGGAACATTGGTAAAGACGACAAAACTAAATTTGTTGCACCAGCATTTACGGCAGAAGCTGAGATGCAAGAAAAAATGTTAGAAGCGCAAAAAAGTGGCGATAAAAAGACATTGCATCAGTTGATGTCAAAAAATCCTTACGAAAAATCACAATTGCGAGAGTGGGTCGAAGCGATTTTCTTTGCCGTTTTCGCAGCAGCATTTATCCGTATGTTTTTGATAGAAGCCTATGTAATTCCGACTTCTTCGATGGAAGGTTCGCTTTTAGTAGGCGATTTTTTATTTGTTAGTAAGGCGCATTATGGTATCCGTACGCCGCAAACGGTGGCTCAAATTCCGCTTTTACACAATCGTTTGCCTTATGTTGAGGCAGAAAGTTATTTGGATAATCCGAATTTGCCGTATTTCCGTTTGCCTAAGTTTCAGGACATTCAACGCCTCGAACCCGTTGTTTTCAACTATCCAGAAGGCGATAGCGTATTTATCAGACCCGAGCGAACGTACGGTATTTATGACCTCAGAAGACAAGTGAATTTTACTACGCCACAAGGAAAAAAACTATTGGAACAAATGGTCGTGCGCCCGATGGATAAAATGGATTTTTACATCAAACGTTGTGTTGGTATTGCTGGCGATTCTTTGAAAATAGTAGATAAACAACTGTATATCAACGGAGTAGCTTCGGTAAACCCTTCGCAAATGCACTGGGAATACAAAGTTACATCAAGCGGTGGAAAGCTAAATGTTGCTAAATTAGAAGAAATTGGCGTGAATGTAAATGATGCGCAACGCCACGCCGAAGGACATTATATGCTCTCGCAAGAGCAAGTTGCTAAGATAAGAACTTGGGGAAATGACATCAAAGTAGAGGTCGTTCCGCACACGAGCGAAGAAGTTAGTGGTTATATTTTTCCGCACGATACGGCATATCATTGGTCGGTAGATAATTTCGGCTCAATTTATATTCCAAAAGCTGGTGCGACAATTACGCTTGATAAAGAAAATATGAAATTTTACCGTCGTACAATTAGCGTTTATGAACACAATAAACTCGAAGAAAAAAATGGTAAAATTTATATAAATGACGTAGAAACAACGACTTACACATTCAAATTAAATTACTATTGGATGATGGGAGATAATCGTCATAACTCGGAAGACAGTCGTTTTTGGGGCTTTGTGCCAGAAACGCACATCGTAGGAAAGCCTTTGTTTATTTGGTTTTCTACCAAAAATGCGAATATGGCAAACGGTATCCGTTGGAACAGGATTTTTACGACTGCTAATAAGATGTAAAATAGTGATATTAAGTATATTGTCAAAATAGACTTACTTTGTTAATCGACAAAGTAAGTCTATTTTTTTTATCCAAATTTAATTTGGTAAAAAAAACAAGAATAAACAAAATTTTGTAACATTTTCCCTTTTTTTGAGTAAAACATAGAAAAAAATAATATGTTATCTATTTCTCAAAGAGGCAAAGAAGTTAGCCCATCTCCTATACGTAAACTCGTCAGATTTGCAGATGAGGCAAAGGCAAAAGGTACAAAAGTTTTTCATCTGAATATCGGACAACCTGATATTTTAACGCCCAAAGCAGCTATTGAAAAAGTGCAAAACGCTGATATTCAGATAGTTGCATACACGCCTTCCAATGGCGTTTCTTCTTATAGAAATGCCTTGCCTCGTTATTACAAAAAATACAATTTGAATGTAAAACCAGACGAAATTATCGTGACAAGCGGTGCTTCGGAAGGTATATTTTTGACTTTTTTGGCTTGCCTCAACGAAGGCGACGAAGTAATAGTCCCAGAACCTTTTTATGCCAATTATAATGGTTTTGCAGAAATGGCAAACGTTCGCATCAAACCGATTGAATGTAGCATTGATAATGGTTTTGCACTGCCGACTATCCAAGATTTTGAAAAAGTAATTTCTCCGACCACCAAAGCGATTTTATTGTGCAATCCAAACAACCCAACGGGCTGCGTTTATGATGAAAAAACATTGCGTTCGTTAGCTGATTTGGTTAAAAAAAATAATATGTATCTCTTTGTAGATGAGGTATATAGAGAGTTTTGTTACGAAGAAATAGACTTTTTTTCTGTTTTGGCAATTGCAGAAACTCAAGAAAATGTAATTGTTTTCGATAGTATTTCTAAGCGTTATAGTAGCTGTGGCGCAAGAGTTGGCGCAATCGTCACGAGGAATAAATTGGTTTTAGAAACACTTATAAAATACGCTGAACTCCGTTTGAGTTCGCCTACGTTCGGGCAAATTTTGGCAGAAGCACTTGTCGATACGCCTGATTCTTATATGGAAAATGTAAAAAAAGAATACATCGGCAGAAGAAATTTATTGTACAAGCGTTTGTCAGCGATGGAAAATGTGAAATGTTACTTGCCGCAAGGTGCGTTTTATATTTTAGCGGAACTTCCAATAAAGGATAGCGACCACTTTTGTCAGTGGCTTTTGGAATCGTTTTCTACTGATAATCAGACGATTATGCTCGCTCCTGCAACTGGTTTTTATTCTAACAGAGCTTTGGGTAAACGACAAGTTCGCATCGCTTATGTACTAAATGAAACGGATTTGAATAAGGCAATGGATTGTTTGGAAAAAGCGTTGGTAATTTATAATGAAAAATAATTAAAAATGAATAATTAAAAATTTTAGTTAACTCTTTACCTTTCAATTGATTGTACATTTTTCCAAGAAAGTCGTCCTGTATTCAATATATTTTTATACATTTTCAGTATTTTACTTTGTGAAAAATTGAAACGAAACATATTAAAAGCTAAAAAATTGGCGATTTGTACTCGAAAATAACCATTTTCCTCGTATTTTCGTGCAGAAACCAATACATTTCCTTTCAAAATATGAAAAGATTGATACTTTTTTGCTCGAATTATAAAGTCATATTCTTCCATAATAGAATATTTTTCATCAAAACCGCCTAATTTTTCAAAAAAATCTTTCGTTATAAAAAGCGTTTGATCACCTCCTCTGCACCACAAAAAAGGAAAACGAGTACAATAAGCGTTTATTTTTAGTAAAAAAGAAGGCGAATCGAACACAAATGGAAAGCAGCCTGCCGTTTTTCCTTTTTCAAAAGCAGCTAAAATTGATGTTGCAAAATGCTGCGGTGGCAAGGTGTCGGCATGGACAAAATACAAGATTTCTCCTCCTGCGATAGCTGCCGCACGGTTCATTTGTACCGCCCGTCCGAGAGGACAAATAACGATTTTTGCACCCAATTTCTGCGCAAAAAGCCAAGTTTTATCTTCACTTTTAGCATCGGCTACGATGATTTCATGTATTAAGTCCTTTCCATTTTCAAATAAAAAAGGTAGCAGCTTATTTATATTTTGTACTTCATTTAAAGTAGGAATAATTATAGATATTTTATTTTCTATCATAGCCTTATATTTACACAAACGTACGTGTTTTTTGCGACTTCGGTTTTTTTATTTGTCAATTTTTTTAGTATTTTTTTTATTTTATTTTAACATTTTTTAACAAACTAAAAATAGGTATATTTGCGTCTTTAAAATTATATATTCTTTACGAAAGACTTTATCGAAAATATTTTATATCACATCAAAACGACCATATTATGTTTAACAAGACCATTATCTCCGCAATTCTATTTTTATTTATGCTGACAAGCTGTGTTTCTGTTCGGGAAACGATAGAATCTGGTAATTATGATAAAGCTATTGATATGGCTGTTTCAAAGTTAAAAGGCAAAAAAAATAAAAAAGACGAATACGTCAAAGCACTCGAACTGGCATTTGCAAAAGCAAATTCGAGAGATTTGAACACGATAGATAACCTAAGTGCAGAAAATAATCCTCGGGTTTGGGAGCGTGTGAATGTGCTTTGTAAAGCGGTACAAAATCGTCAGTCAAAAATCTATCCATTGTTGCCTTTGATTTCAAAAGAGGGTTACAGAGCGCAGTTTAACATGGTGGACATAGCGGCTTCTGAGCGAGATTCTCGTGAAAAAGCAGCCAGATTCAAGTACGATGCAGCGTTGGAATTGTTGAAAAAAGGAGAAGCTGGCAATAGGGTAGCGGCTCGTGAGGCTTATGCGGAATTTAGGAATTTGAAAAGTTCTGATGTAGCTTTTCCAAATATTGACAACGATATTATGAAAGCGCAAGATTTCGGCACAACGCATATTTTTGTAGAAATGAGAAATCAGAGCAATGTGGTGCTGCCAAGAGATTTTGAATATCGTATGATGAACCTTTCTCAAAGCGATTTGCAAAGCAACTGGCTATCGTATCATTTTGACCCAAACCTACAACAACGTTTTGATTATAAGATAGTTATAAAATTAAATAATATTGATGTGTCGCCTGAGCGCATCGCTACACGGGAGTACGTTGATGAGCAAAAAATAGAAGACGGCTGGGAATATGTCTTGGATGCGAAGGGAAATGTATCGAAAGATACGCTCGGAAATGATATAAAAACGAAGCGGATTGTACTCGTAAAGGCGTTTGTACGGGAAAGTTTTCAAAGAAAAGCGGCGAAAGTTGGTGGAGATATTGAAATATACAATTTTACCAGCAAGGCACTTTTGGACAAAGACCGCATTTTGACAGAAGTCATTTTTGAAAATTACAGTTCCACTTTTAATGGCGACCGTCGTGCTTTGAGCAAAGAAAGTTGTCGAAGAATAGATTCTCGTTTGCTGTCTTTTCCAAGCGATTTGATGATATTAAATGATGCAGCCGACAAATTGAAACCGCTTTTGAGAGATAGATTGAAGGGGAATAGAGTGATTATTTAGCTATAAAAAAAACCGCTACAATCAACTGATTGTAGCGGTTTTTTTTTGTTAGAATAGCTTAGTTTCATAAACTTTTCTTATCAATAT
>JANMGN010000086.1:0-3109 GCA_031374645.1 Chitinophagales bacterium
AATGTGTAAATTTGCACAATTTTTTGAAACATGGGCACAGCAATAAAACCTTACTCGAGCGAAGGGAGTAAAAAACAACAAGTCGAAGAAATGTTCGACAATATCGCAGGAAGTTACGATTTCCTAAACCGTTTATTGTCATTGAGAATTGATGTTTACTGGCGAAAAATTGCCATAAATTGTATAAAAGACTTAAATCCGAAGCAAATTTTAGACGTTGCAACAGGAACAGCCGATACTGCAATTGAGCTTACAAAACGTCTTTCGCCCGAAAAAATTATCGGAATTGATATTTCAAACAAGATGCTTGATGTCGGAAGAGTAAAAATAAAAGACAAAAGCCTTAGTGAAATCATCACTTTACAGCAAGCAGATGCCGAAAATTTACCTTTTGAAGACAATACTTTTGATGCCACAACGATAACTTTTGGTATCAGAAACTTTGAAAACGTAGGAAAAGGCTTAGTAGAAATCAAGCGTTGTATGCGCACAGGCGGTCGTTTGATGATATTGGAGTTTGCACGACCAAACTTTTTTCCGTTAAAATTTTTGTTCAATATATACTTTAAATATATTTTACCGTTAATAGGAAAACTGACTTCAAAAGATCCACGTGCTTACACTTATTTGTACGAATCAGTGCAAGCGTTTCCTGATAGAGAACGTTTTGTAGCATTGATGGACGAGGCGGGTTACAAAAATACTAGTTTTAAATCATTAACAGCAGGAATATGTTGCATTTATTTAGGAGAAAAGTAAAATTTTGCGTTTCAAATACACCTTTAATCGGTTGTTTGAAAAATACTTTTTCACTTATTTTACTGGTTTGTCTTTGCATAAACTCAGTTTCAGCGCAAAAAGCAAGAGGTAATTACAATTATATGGACTTTAACCAAAAGCCCTATTATTTTGGCATTACTTTGGGATATAATCAATCACAGTTCAAGATTAATCGCTCGGCATCATTCATTTTGAATGATAGTTTTAGGGTAGTTTCTCCGAAAACTGGACCAGGTTTTAACCTCGGTGTCGTAACCAATCTGAAAATTGGCGAATATTTCGACATTCGTTTTTTGCCAACTTTGTCTTTCGCAGAGCGCAACATAAGCTATCAAAGGGTAGCAGATAAGATAACAAAAAGTCCGACAGCATCAAGGTTTGATGCTGTTTTGGTCGAAATGCCATTTCATTTGCGTTACAAATCAGCACCTTACAAAGACAAACGTTTGTTTGTGATTGCAGGTGTAAAATATACGTACGATGTAGCTTCTACATCAAAATCTAAGCAAGCATTGCGAGGAGAAACACTGAGAATTTCACCGACCGACTTCTCTATTGAAGCTGGTGCGGGTGTTCAAATGTATTTCCCCTACTTTATTTTTTCTCCCGAAATCAAATTTTCGAGAGGTATCAATAATATGTTGATTTACAGCGGTACACTCAAAAAATCTACCGTTTTAGAACAAATCATTTCGCAAGCGTTTACGCTTTCTTTCCACTTTGAAGGTTAATAAATGAAGTATAGTAAGGCGGGGCAATTTGCCTCGCTTTTTTTTTCAAAAAAATAGACTAAGTAGGCGTTAAAATTTGGTTTATGTTATTTTGTCGTTGTGAAAAAAGTGATAAATAACTGACTACAAGGAAGTTATTTATTATTTTTTGAACAATCGACTTAAAAAAATAACATAAGCTAAATTAGCCTGAATACTTACGGAAAAAAGTTAGATGACAAAATAGTTATTTTTTTTAAGAAATAACCAATTGATTTTTGCTTATTGATAACTACTTTTTAAAGCGAAAATTGATATTCATCATTCCGAATTCTACATTCATCATTCTGCATTATCTGTTATATGAGCAAAATAATAAAACCTGAAATATTATTCCACGATGACGACCTCATTATCGTGAACAAACCAGCCAATTATCTGACCATTCCAGATAGACACGATGCTACAAAACCAAGTATATTGGGCTTTTTGAAAGCACAATTCGAGCAAATTTTTATCGTACATCGCATAGATAGAGAAACGAGCGGCATTTTGTGTTTTGCACGTAACGAACACGCACACAGGCACTTATCTATGCAATTTGAACATAGAGAATGTGAAAAAATATATCTTGCACTTGTAGAAGGGAAAATGATGAACGAAGAAGGAATGATAGATAAACCGATTGCAGAAAGCCAGACTACGCCTGGGAAAATGGTCATCGCATCACGAGGCAAAAGCTCTGTCACGAAGTATAAAGTATTAGAATACTTTCAGAATTATACGTTGGTGGAATGTGAAATTATGACAGGGCGTATGCACCAAATCCGTATTCATCTTCAGTCTATTGGTTATCCTTTGGCGATAGATGCGATGTACGGCAGAAAAGGAGAATTTTATTTGTCAGATGTGAAACATAAAAAGTTTCGCCTTGCAAAAGATACCGAAGAACGTCCAATTATGAACCGTTCTATCCTGCACGCTTATCGTTTGACCGTCACGCATCCGACTACCTCTGAGCGTGTAGTGTTCGTAGCGGAATTACCCAAAGATTTTGATGCGGTAGTGACACAAATTAGGAAATGGAAAGGTTGATTTTTGAGAGATGAAATAAAAAAATTAAAACTAAAATGCTACAAAACTGACTATTCAGCTTTGTAGCATTTTTTAAGATATAAAGTTAATAAATTTTTATAATAATTGATGGTCAGGCACATACATATTATTCATCATTAAGCCCCTCTACCACTCCGAACCTATCAAAGCCAGACCACTAATTATAAAAATCACACCTATAACGTAATTTATTTTTTTCATAATAGCATCGTTTAGATATTTCTGTAAAAGCGAAGCAAAATAAGCGATGGCTATTTCTGTGAAATAAATGCCAACCAAACAGCCTGCGTAAAAAAAGAGCTGACCTTGTGTAGAAAAACGCCCACTTTGTGTGATGTTGGCAGATAAAATAAGCCACGAAAAAAAATTGGCAGGATTAAGAATGTTGAGTAAAAAACCATTCAAAATCAATAAAATAGCTGATTTTCCGCTTTTTTCACTAACTTTTGTATCCGCTTTTCTTTTTATAAAATTAGATATGCCCATTCCTATCAGCATCAAAC
>JANMGN010000123.1:0-4383 GCA_031374645.1 Chitinophagales bacterium
GCACACATGAAAACTGAATTGAAGGCATATTTGGCACGTGGAATTTCTATGAAGGTAAATAATTCTTACATTCGTGCACCAAAGCAAGATATTTTAGTGCTTGATGAAGATTATTTACCTTCAAAGAAATTCCACGTGCCAAATAAGCCTTCAATTCAGTTTTCATATCTGCGCCCAAAATCTTAAATTCTTTATCATAGCGGATATTCATAATTTCGGTAAAATCCTTTTTACACAAAATAGTATGTTCTGCACCTGTATCAAAAATAAATTTTAAAGGAAAAAGATTTTGAAAAAGAATAGTCACTACAATAAAGTTATTTTCAAACTCAAAAGGAATATCTATGCGCTCGCCCTTGCGTTGGGTTTCAAAACCCAGCGATTGAGATTGTACATTTTTTGACAAAAAAAAGCACAACAATAATAAAAAGAAGCGATAATTTTTTTTCATCCTTGCTTTAATAAAATACATTGAGCCACAATATACATCAAGCATTTTTAACTATAAAGAAAACATTACTTTTATTTGGTAGAAAAAAAAAGATTGAAATTTCTTTCGGAATACTTTGTGATTTCAATTTTATTTATCAGTTTTACACTCTGTTAATATAAAAACACCTTTTAATATAAGTCAAAAACGTTTAATATTTTGATAATCAAATACTTATAGTTTTTGTGCCGTATTATATTTGGTAAAATAAAATATAAAATTTGCATAAAATGCAAATGCAAACATCAATTTTGTATTAAGTTTTAGAATAAAAATATTATTTTATTTTTAAGCAGCGAAAACTTTTTTTAGTCGTTACAGTTATTTATAAAACTAATGTTTGTTCGTTTTGAAAAAATTACACTTGAAATATCAAAAAAAGTACAGAAATACAAAGCAACCCATTAGGTTGCAAGCACATCGTTTCTATGATAGAGCAAACACACTATGTCTGCAAATTTAATAGCTATACTCCAAATATACGCATAATTAAAAGCCCTAATACCAACCACAATCAGTCAGTCATTTACTCAATTGCGTTTTTAATTATTCAATAAACTATATAAACATTATTATTAACTAAATTTTTGGGAGTGTATGAACCTTAAACTAAACACTTTTTTGAAAAACGGACTTCTCTTGATGGTAGCCATCATGATTGGAGTAACCGTTCAAGCACAACGCACCGTGAAAGGTAAACTTTCAGATGCGTCGTCTGGCGAAGCACTTATTGGTGCAAACGTCACAACTACTGGCTCAAACGCAGTTACTGACGTTGACGGTATGTATTCTATTGACGTACCTGCTGGTGCAACTGTACTAAAATTCAGTTACACAGGTTACGATTCACAATCAGTTACATTAGGTTCTTCTAATGTAGTAGATGTGACTTTACGTGCAGGTAAAGTACTCGAAGATGTAGTCGTAGTAGGTTATGGTTCGGTAAAAAAATCTGATGCAACGGGTGCAGTAAGCGCAATTTCATCAAAAGATTTCAATAAAGGTGTAATTACATCACCAGAACAATTGTTGCAAGGTCGTGTGGCAGGTGTACAAGTTTCTGCAAATAGTGGTGAGCCAGGTGGCGGAATCAATATTCGTATTCGTGGTACATCTTCTGTTCGTAATGGTAACAACCCATTGTTCGTAATTGATGGTGTTCCTTTAGCTGGAGACGAGTCCGTAGGACAAGATAATGTACAAGGAGTAGGACGTGCTGCGGCTCGTAACCCTTTGACATTCTTAAATCCTGATGATATTGAGCGTATCGATATCTTGAAAGATGCATCTGCAACAGCTATTTATGGTTCACGTGGAGCAAATGGTGTCGTTTTGATTACAACTAAAAAAGGTAAAGATGGCAAAGGTACATTAGATTATGGCTATTCAATTGGTTTTAGCAATATCACTAAAAAGTATGACTTGCTTTCGGCATCTGAATTTGCAGCAGCGAATCCAGTACAAAACAAAGGTGTAACATTAATTGGCAAGATACTGTTTTCCAAACAGGTATTGCGCACAATCACTCTTTGTCTTTTGGTAACGGAAATGCAAACGGAAACTACCGCTTCTCTTTGGGTTATTTGAACCAAGATGGTATCATTAAAGATTCGGGTATCAAACGTTACTCTGCAAGATTTAGTGCAGAACAAAAAGCATGGGCTGATCGTTTAACTCTTGGTATGTCTATGACCGTAGCAAATACGCAAGATAGAACATCTCCAATTGCTGATAATTCTGGTTTCGTTGGTGATTTATTGTCTTCAACAATTAAGTCTAACCCTACTTTACAATACTACCAACAAAAGGTAAAGGGTGGAGACTCATTAAATGCTACGGGTAACAAATTTATCAATCAGCCTGGTGAATCTGAGCCTACGCCAATTGCAATCTTGAAGTACTACCAAGGTAGAGCAAGCACATTGAGAGCTTTAGGTAATGTATCAGCTGAGGTTAAAATCACTGATGGTTTGAAATTCAAAACTATCTTAGGTTTTGACAATAACAGTACTACTCGTACTGATGCTTATTCTAAAGATTTAGTAATGCAAAGCATCTACAAAAAAGGTCGTTTGTATTCTAACTCTTTGAATTCAAGTACTAAGTTGATGGAGAACTATTTTACATACGACAAAAAATTTGGTTCAGTTAGCTTTACAGGTTTGTTGGGTTATTCTTACCAAAATTTTGATCGTAAATCTCGCTCTGAGGAGGCTTTGAATTTCTCTACAAACGATGTAAACCTTATGGTTAATAACGTTTCTGATGCTGGTAAATCAGCTGTAAACTCATCTGCATCTTACGATGAATTGCAGTCTTACTTTGGTCGTGTAAACTTTAGTATCAGCGAGAAGTATTTATTGACTGCTTCATTGCGTCGTGACGGTTCTACTCGTTTTGGTGGCAACAACAAATACGGTAATTTCCCTTCGTTTGCTGCAAAATGGAG
Organism: Chitinophagales bacterium; assembly: GCA_031374645.1. Lineage (GTDB taxonomy): Bacteria > Bacteroidota > Bacteroidia > Chitinophagales > Saprospiraceae > CANHEE01. Next base: position 2,940 of record JANMGN010000123.1, read on the forward strand.
AGTTACACAAGAAAGTTTCTGCCCTAAGTTTTTCTCTGATTTAGGAATTCGTGTAGGTTACGGTGTTACTGGTAACCAAGAAATTCCACACAATATCTATGAGCAACGCTCTCGTATTCAAAACTTATCTTATGACTCAGACGGAAATTTACAAGGAGCTGGTCAGATAAACAACGTATCGTTTGCTAATCCTAATTTGAAGTGGGAAACTACAGCTGCTACAAATATTGGTTTAGATTTTGGTTTTGCTAATAATCGTGTAACAGGTTCATTAGAACTTTACAACAAAAACACATCTGATTTGTTATTAAAGGTAGTAGCGGCACAGCCTGCACCAAATCCATTCTTGTGGACGAACTTAGCAGGTAATGTAATCAATAAAGGTGTCGAATTATCATTAAATGTTGTTGCTATCGATAAAGGATCTTTCAAATGGAATATTGCTGGAAACGTAGCTTATAACAAAAATACAGTAGAAAACTTTGGAAGCCTTATCAATACAGGTGAGATTAGCGGACAAGGTCTAACAGGTGCATACGCTCAACGTATCGCAGGTGGACAGCCTTTATTTGCTTATTTCTTACGTGAATTCGGTGGTTATGATGACAGCGGTAACTCTATCTACATTGGTGGTGATGTTCAAAAATTCTTAGATGGTAAATCTCCACTTCCAAGTGTTACGGGTGGTTTGACAAATACTTTCTCTTACAAAGGTTTAGATTTAAGCATTTTCTTCAACGGAGTTTATGGTAACTATATCTATTCTAATACTGCAAATGCATTTTTTACAAAAGGAGCTTTGGGTAACGGTCGTAACGTAACAAAAAATGTTATTACTGACGAAGTTGCTAAAAAAGAAGGTAAATTCAACGCTCCAGATGTATCTACTCGTTTCTTAGAAAAAGGTGATTTCACTCGTTTGTCGAATCTTTCATTAAGTTATAATTTAAAGCCAGGTATTGCGAACATTAGTAACATTCGTTTGTTTGTATCAGGTCAAAATCTTTTAACTATTACAAAATACTCAGGTCAAGATCCAGAGGTTAATACCAATAAGTCTCTTGATGGTGTTCCTTCATTCGGTATTGACTACAATGCTTACCCAAGAGCTAGAACTTGGACGGTAGGTGCTAACGTATCATTTTAATTAATCATTTAATTGTTAATAAACTTTTTTCAACTATGAAAAATTTAATTAATTCTAAATTTATCTTTGCGGGTTTAGTAGCTATGTCAATGACAACAGCTTGTACAGACTTAGCAACAGTAGAAGTAGACTCAAAGGTAGTAGTAGGCGCAGCAGGCTTTAAAGCTGGAGATCCTGCTGAGTTATTGAAGTCCGCTTATGCAAAAATGGATGTATTTACAGACCAAGCGAATATCTATTCTTTGGGTCAGCATACATCTTCTGAAATGATTCCGCCAACACGTGGTGTGGATTGGG
>JANMGN010000188.1:0-1515 GCA_031374645.1 Chitinophagales bacterium
CTTCGTCAGTATCTGTAAGAATATCTGTAAAACAAACCTCTAAATCTTTCACTGTCAATTCTATTTGCTTACCATCTTTTTGAAAAGCAACCACATTTTTAAACCTAATTTTTGTACACTGTGAAGGATAGATTGGCGACAATTGACGACCTGAAAGATAGAAAGTTTTTCCATTAGTTGAAGAAATAGCTGATTTATTCCATTTAGATGTTGCAATATCGAAAATAAAGAAATTTTTGTCTGTGCTTCTCTTAAAAGTATTTTGAAAAGATTGAGTACCACCACCAAAGTAAGGAGTTGAAGGTATTGTATCTATTTGTATATAATTACTATCTATTTCCAACTGAAAACCTAAAGCTTCAACAGATGTAAAATTGTAATTAACTTGTAGTCGTCTTACTGATTTTGTAGTCATTTTTTTTGCATCAACAACATTTATTCCATCTAACAAAGACAAAGTAAGTTCGTTGCCTTCAATAGGATATACGTCAGCCGTTTTTTGATATGCTGGTGTTTTTTGATTATAAAAATAATCCACCAAATATTTGTCCTTTATATCTATGAGTCCATTTCCATCTGCATCTAAATATTTCATATTTGCACCATTAGCGAGCGTTTTTGTCCAATTTTTAGCATCCAGAGGTGCGAAAATAAGTGGTTCTACTCTTTCTACGCCTGTATCTGTTACTGCGGTTGCTATCCAAGCAGCATCTTTATAGTTCACAATTCCATCTTTATTCGCATCGCCTGGGTAAAGACAATCGTTTCCTTCACAGTATTTTTTCGTCGTACAAATTGCCTTGAAACCTTGATTATACATCGCTTGCAAAGAATCAATATTTTTATACATCAAGTCCAAATTTTGAGAAACCGTATTGTCTTTTTTCCGATTCATAGTAAAAGCCATATCAATTTTGATAATTTGATTAGGTTTCAGTTGTCCTATTTTTATAACGCCAATAGAAAATGCCTCTGATCTATAACCGCCTTTGTCACCAACACGCATAGAGTATTGTGCTGTATCATTAGGATTTCCTGAAAATGCATATTTTGTTAGTTTCGCATTTGGGTTATTAGGATTATACCCTAAGTCTTTTTCTGTTAAAGGCGTGCCATCTTTCCAGGTACTGTTGAGATACCTATAAAAATCGTTAGATTGATTCGGGTCAATGGTAGCTGGATGCATTGTTCCTAAACCAGAACTATTAAAATACATGAAACCATCTAAGTTCTTATTCAATAAAGTAACAGAACCAACAGGCATTTCGCCAACTTTCCAAGTGGGCGTATTGTTCTTACAACTAATTACACCAGTAGAAGACACTATACCGTCTATTTCATCTCTATTATAGACAAAAAAACTATTTTGTTTCGGAGAACAACCAATATAATCGTCTTCAAAACAACCAATATCAGGATCTGTAAAAATGCCTAAGAAAGTAGAATCAATTGTTTCTGCTCCTTTGTAATGTATTTTATAAGAAATAAAATTAGTATTATATACCACACTACTAT
>JANMGN010000209.1:0-2960 GCA_031374645.1 Chitinophagales bacterium
AGGCACTGCAAAGAACTCTGCACTGCCGCAAAGCAGGACTGCCTTCGGCAGTGCGCTTGTTATCTGCAACTAAACACAACCGCTTGTTAATCAACAAATTAGAGTTTTTAAATTAAGTGCAAGGACAAATTGTTAAGTTTATCCTCAATAAAATTGTCTTCGACGAATTTTCTTTTCGGACAAACTTAACAATTCGTATTTTTAAACTAAACTTGACGACTAAACAGACGGACGAACTAACTAATTGGACAAGTTGCAAACAACGATGACGAACAAATTAGACAAATAATAGATGAATAAAGTATGGAATTTAGAAAGCGAAAAAGAAGTAGAATAGACTTTGAAATAGAAGAAAAACTAAAACAAGTAATCAATAAAATACTACCTAATACAAATAATTATGAAGATGTAAGTTTTATATTTGAATTTGAAGATAAACAAGAAAAGTTAGACAGTGGAATTGATGAAATGCTAAATTTTTGGTATCTTCCTAACATTTATGGACGAATACTCAAATATTACGATGTTCTTGAAATCTTAAATGGAAGAAATAAATTTCCACTATGGATAAAAGTAAGCCTAAGATTTGAAAAGCAAGTTATTCTTCAAATAAGCAAAAGATTTAGGGGAGAAAAACTGATTAAAGATTTTCACAACAATAATGAATTGCGACCTTTTGTTATTGTAAATAGTTCAAAAGATATTTTAGAACAAACATTAGAAAGATTTTTCAGTAAAAGAGAACTTTTTGACTATGAAATTGATTTTTTGAAGCAACAGCGATTAAACATTGAAAAAATTATCGATGTTCTAACAAACAACTTTGAAAAGTCAAGATTTTATCCTAATAAATTCCTAATTTTTAGTCCAATTCAAGCAAGTTATAAAGGTGTAATCATAGAAAGAATGTATGACAATAGTTATCAAATTCACGAACAAATAGAGAATGACAGCAAAGAATTAATGATGCAACCTGATAGAGTGTTCATGACGAAAGAAAACGCAATAACCGAATATATAAAATATTTTCCAGAAATGAAAGCGTTGGAAATATTAGAAAATTAATCAAAAAAATAAGAAAAACAAAATTACCATAGTTTGTTCATAATGAGCAGATTACGAGTAAAAAGCAGATAACAATGCACTCAACGCCCATGCCGCCGAAAAACGGACGGCACGTCGTGAGTGCCACCGTTCTTTGCAATGCCTACGGCATTGCAAAGAACAAGCGCACTGCCAAAGCCCTCGGAACACATCTTTCTGAGAATAGGCACTGCAAAGAACTCTGCACTGCCGCAAAGCAGGACTGCCTTCGGCAGTGCGCTTGTTCTCGGAAACTAAAAAATAAAAACAGCCGTTCTTCGATAAACAAAAGAACCTAAAAATAAATAAAAGAAGAAACATCGAAAATATATTAATAAGTAAACTTAACTTTGCAACTGAATAAACAACACAGTTAAAGTGAGACTAAACTTTGGTATATTTACCAGTCAGTGTAAGCAAGATATTAAGAAAAAATGACTACAAAAAAAACAATTTAGAAAAAAATGAGTTTAGAAGAATTTAGAAAAAAAGTTAAAGATAAAATTGCATTGGGGCAAACACAGGAGGCAATTATTATATTAATCGATAACCTTAAAGGTTTTGATGAACCAATTCTTTTTTCTTCTACATATTATTCCGTAAGGCGAGATTATTCTATAAATATTATTCCCGAAGACGTTTTTTATAGAAATTGTAATAAGATTAATGACGGTATTTTAAATTTTCTTAAAATAGTTGAGTACAAAAATATAATTACAAAAACTGAAAATGAAACTTATGATAAAGAGAATAAACCCAACTCGATACCACAAAATGATGTTGAAAATAAAAAGAAAACAGTAATCTTTGCTGAAAAGTCTTTTACTTGGAGAGATGTTTTTTCTTTTTGGAATAAACGTAAAGTAAATAATTACAAGAAATATACGGAATCACTTGCGTCTCTAATTGATATTTATAGCGATATTAATGAACTACATAGATTTGAAAATCCAACTTCGGAAAAAATCATGAAATCAGGAACAGAAATATGTACAAAATTAAAACATATCTACGATGATATAACTAACTCTAATACATCAGTGTCAATCAAGATAATAGTTAGCAAAGGAGGAAGTCTTGATAGTGATGTCATTACACTTTGCAGAGATAATGCCCGAATGATGCAGAGAAAAGCACATTATGAAACCAGAAAGCATAAAGTGACAGATAATACTTCTTTTGCCAAGATATTGCAGTCTTTTTTGTACAACAAGACTGAAAATGTATTTTATTTTAGTAACAATTTAACTTCAGAAAATAACTACTCTAACACGTCTGAACAATATTATGGAACAACAAAAAGTAATCACTGGACTTTACCGTATAAAAGTGAAATAGTTGTTCCCATTACACCTTTAAAAAAGGAACAAGATAAAGACGTTATAATGATAGGTTTTTTATGTATGGACTGTGATAATACAAACACTTTTAATGAAACCTTAGATATTAAAATTTTGCAAAGTATCGCAGACTCTCTTTTCGACCCTTTAACGGATTGGTTTAAAATCAATAACTAAATATTTAATCATAAAATGCGAACAAAAAGATAAGAATACTGAGGGGGTATCAATAGGCTGTTTTAACGTGAAGTATGATTATAAAAAATAAAAAACTGTTTATACGACGTAAAAAAAATAAAAAAATAAAAAAAGCATCCGAGAACACCGTGTTCACGCCAACCCGCCGCCAAACGCCAACGCACAAAAGCCCAACGGCAGCGGGTATGCGTGAACACAACCGTTCTTTGCAATGCCTACGGCATTGCAAAGAACAAGCGCACTGCCAAAGCCCTCGGAACACATCTTTCTGAGAACAGGCACTGCAAAGAACTCTGCACTGCCGCAAAGCAGGACTGCCTTCGGCAGTGCGCTTGTTAG
>JANMGN010000211.1:0-3842 GCA_031374645.1 Chitinophagales bacterium
AGGCACTGCAAAGAACTCTGCACTGCCGCAAAGCAGGACTGCCTTCGGCAGTGCGCTTGTTAGCGGAAACAAGAACAAATAAAGCTCACAAATACCTGATTATCAATAAATTAGAAGATAAAATAAGAGAAGAACATAAACATACTATGATAGAATTAGTAATAATTTAACTAAATCTATTATAAAAAAAATGGTAACTAAAAACTTTAAAAGTCCAATTGAGGACATTTTAGAAAAAGAACACAAAGATATTTTGCAAGAATGCAAAGTACATGGAGAAGAAGACGGAAATAGAAATATGCCGTCAAAAGATGATGATGAAATTGCACCTTTTGAGAAAGGCTTGTTAGCAAGATACCAATCTTTGCAAAATAGGTTAATCATAGAGGGAAGGCAACGCCTTGATAATATTCACGATAATGAGTATAAAACAGCCGTTTCTTTGAGTAATTCTGTCACAATTGGTAAAGTGGATAATGATTTAATTTCAGTTGAAGCCGATAAAAATACTAAAATTCGAGAAGCAAGTGATAAACATGATGACAAAAAGAAAGATATTTATAATGACCCAAGTTGGAGAACTATCTCAAATGATTTTACTGCATTACAGCAACGTTTTCAAGATATTTCAAAAAAACATGGTAGAGAAGAACTTCATATTTCAATTCATCCATATTGGGCGATTGCAATAATTATCTTGATTGGTTTTGCAGAAATACCAATAAATTATCAAGTTTTTGTTTCGTTCCGAGAAACTCCACTTTTGACATTGATTATGTCTTTTGTTTTGGTAATAAGTTTGCCATTACTTGCACATAGTAGTGGTAAATTTCTACGACAAGGAAAAGAAAAGCATACTTATTACTATTTGTTGGCAATTTCTGTAACTCTTGTTGTTGCAATTAGTTGGATGACGGCAGAATTAAGAAAACAATACCTCGTAGCAAAAGGTATTCCTATTCAAGACTTGCAAAAGGACTTTTTTACATTTTTCATTATCGGCATTATTTTGTATTTTGTTGGTCTAATTATTTCATACTTTGCCCACGACGAAAGTATTGAATTTACAGAAGTTTACAAACGTTTTCACACCTTAAAAAAAGAACACAGGGCAATTGAAAGTCAAACACATCAACTTGTTAGAGATGAAACCGAAAGATATATGAACCAAAAAGAACAAATAATTGATAGGTATAATGCTGAAAAACAAGCTCTTAGCACAAAAATAGATGATTTAAACCAGAGGTTAAATGATATTATCAGTAGTTATGATATGGTCTTAAATTACTACAAAGGTCTTGAATTAAAAATGAATAATTATTGTAATGAAGCCATCCAAAAATACCGCTATACCAATCATAAATATCGAACTAACCATGCTCAACCAATATCTTGGAAGAAAACTATTCCAACAATAGAATATTCATTTCAAGATATGAACGAGTTAAGTCCTAATCCATCAAAATAAATAATTATGAAGAAATTACATTATATTTTTATTTTCTTGATAGCCATTTTCTTTTCCAATTGCGGAACGGAAGAAAAATTTACAGAAGTTTATGTTTTAATAGATGTGACAGATAAAACACTGAAAGAAAACAAAGCAGTTAATCAGAGTATTCCTAAGATTTTAAAAAAAATTGGTGTTAGTTCTCAAAATGGAGGTTATTCAGGAGGCGAAGTAAAATTATTCTTGATAAACGAACTTTCAGAGAGCATTTCATCAACTTTTAGAATTGAAAAAGGAGTACAAGGAATGTTAGGAGATAATATTTTAGATAGACAAGACAAAATTAAAGAATTTGAAAGTAAACTTGACAAAGCGTTTAGCAATGTCTTTGATAATTCAAATTTTGATAGAAGTAAGTCTAAAATTTATCAAAACTTATGCCGAGAGATTAATTCTCTAAAACAAAATGTTGCAGCCAATAAGATAATAATTGTATATTCGGATATGCTCGAAAATAGCGAACTTTTTTCGATTTATACTGATAATACCGATAATATCAAGATTGAGGATTTTGAGAAAAAACATTTACAAAAAGATTGTTTACTTCCAGATTTATCAGATATAGATATTTTTGTAGTAACGAATAGAAACCAAAAAAATGATGAAAATATTAATAAAGCAGAGCGTTTTTGGAAGCAGTTATTTAAGTCACATCATGTTAAATCTTTTACGTTAGATGCGGAATTGAATGATTAAGCACCTTTAAACAAGTTATAAAATTATTTAAAAATTAAAATCTTATGGATAATAAATTTGCCACAGTTATGGCGAGAAAAACGATAGAAGAATTGGTTGAAATTCTTGAGGTCAAAAGTGGCAATTATTTACCCGAAGCACTTGACGCAGCTAATACCGAATTAAAAATTAGGAAGGTTTCCATAGAAGAAACAGAAAACATTGTTGCTTCTATTATTAGGGAAGATATAGAAAATGAAAAAAAAATCAATACATTTGAAAAACTCTTTTTATGCCTATATCCAATACTTACTTTTATTATAATTTATCTGAGTTACAGCAAAGAAAGCTATACTGATAAAAGAGAGCAATTAATAAAATGGTTCAAGTATTCATTACTTTTTCGCTTTATTATAGTGTTTATTTTTGTATTGCTTGATTTAGTCTTTGCTTGATTTAATCAGAAAAAGTTATTCTTAATTTGATGATGTATTGAATAGACAAGTTCCTTTTGAGTTAAAATTGAGAATGACAATAAAGCAAATTTACATTAAATTAGCAAAATTGATCAGAAATACGTATATTTGTGCCTAAATTTTTAATAAAATGGCAAAGAAACATATAAGATTTGATTGGGCGGCAAAGAAATTGCTGCGAGATAAAGCAAATTTTGATATTTTAGAAGGTTTCCTTTCTGAACTCCTAAAACAAGATATTAAAATTGAAGGACTTTTAGAAAGCGAGAGTAATCAAGACGATGAAAATGACAAATTCAATCGTGTAGATTTATATGCCGAAACGGCAGATAAAGAACACATCATCATCGAAATTCAAAATACGAGAGAATTAGATTATTTGATGCGAATGTTATTTGCAACCTCTAAATCAGTTGTAGAATATATTGATTTAGGACAATCTTATGCTAATATCAAGAAAATAATTGCCATAAGCATTATTTATTTTGATTTAGGCAAAGGCGATGATTATATTTACAAAGGCGATACAAAATTTATTGGTTCTCACACAGGTACAGAATTACAACTGACACGAGCGCAACAAAAGTTACTCAAACAACCAACTATACAAAAAGCATATCCTGAATATTACTTGATACAAACAACAAAGTTCAATGATGTAATCAACGACACCTTAGATGAATGGATTTACTTTTTCAAGAATAGTGAAGTACAAGATAATTTCAAAGCGAAAGGTATGCACGAAGTCAAAGAAAAATTGAGAGTAATGAATATGACAGAAGAAGACCAAAAGATATATCAAAAATATTTGGAGAGATTAAGTTCAGAAGCGAGTTATGCCGAAACAATGAAAATTGAAGCAGAGGAAAAAGTGAGAGAAGATGAAAGAGTGAAAACAGAGCAAAGGGAAAAAACACAAACAGCAATTAGATGTATAAAATTAGGATTGCTTAACGAGCAGATTGGTCTAATTACAGGTTTTAGTGATAAGCAAATAGAAGAACTTAGAAAAGAAAATTGAAAATCCGCTAACAATGCATCTACGAAAATGCCGCCGAAATGGGCGGCACTTCGCAGATGCAACCGTTCTTTGCAATGCCTACGGCATTGCAAAGAACAAGCGCACTGCCAAAGCCCTCGGAACACATCTTTCTGAGAATAGGCACTGCAAAGAACTCTGC
>JANMGN010000217.1:0-8874 GCA_031374645.1 Chitinophagales bacterium
GCTTCTTCATCAAACCTTGCTTTTACCTCTATGAAAGCCGTTACTTTTTTACCAGCTTTTACGGCATCTATCAAGGCATTCATTATTTTTGATTTTTTAGCTACTCGATATTGTACAATTTTTATATGTGTAACTTGCTCATCATGAGCAGCTTGTTCAAAAAACTTGATAACTGACTTATACGACTGATAAGGATAATATAAAAATTGGTCTTTTTCAGCAATAACCTCAAAAATGTTATTTGCCTTTTCCAAAGCCTCATAACGCATAGGCGGCATCGAAGGATTTTTCAAATATTCGAGGTCAAAATCAGGAAATTTAAAAAAATCAGAATTGTTGTGATAACGTCCTTCAGGAAGCAACGAACTTTTGTCTAATTTAAACATATCAGTCAAAAAATCGAGTAACTTTTCGGGCATATAGCGGTCGTAAATAAAACGAGAAGGTGGTCCAACATTTCGTTTATCAAGGCTCGATTTTACCTTTTGTACCAGATTTCCAGAAAATTCGTCATCTATGTAAAGCTCTGCATCTCGAGTGAGTTTTATCGAATAGGCATCTACAATTTCGTAGCCAGGAAAAAGCCATGCTGCGGATTGTCGCACCAAATCATCTAAGATAATAAGGTCGTGTTTGCCTACTTCGGAAGTCGGTAAAATCACAAAACGAGGGATATAATCCGAAGGAATTTTGAGCAAAGCAAACTCCTCGAGCGTACTTTGACGGATTTTAGAGCGCAAACGCAAAGCCAAATAAATAGAACCACTTACGAGAAATGGGCGAATTTTATCTTTTACCAACAAGACAGGTTGGCAGTAGGGCAGAAGATAATTTTGAAAATAGCTTTCTACAAAATCTTTCTGTTCTTTATTCAGTTCCGTACGGCGAAGGATATTGATATTATTTTTTTTGAGTTCGGGAACGATTTCATTCTCAAAAATAAAGCTAAATTCTTCCAATTGTTTATTAACCATTCGTTTGATTTCTCGAAGAATAGTTTTGCTATCGTATTCAATTTTTTTCTTTGCTTTTTTGCCTGCTTTTACAATATTTTGGTGGTGCGCTACTCGCACACGAAAAAATTCATCAAGATTTGATGAATAAATAGCTAAAAATTTGATTCGCTCAAACAGAGGCAAATCCTTATCTTTTGCTTCTTGTAAAACCCTTTCGTTGAACGATAACCAACTAATGTCCCGTTCGATATATGTATTTCCCATAATATATTTTACCCAATTATTATTTCAAGCTGCAATTTAAGGGTATTTTCCATTTTATGAAAAAAAAAGAGGTTAAGTTTGATGAAAAAGTTTTTTTGAAGAAATAACCATTATTGTCTTTCAGATTATTGTCAAATATTTATGCTTTAAAATAATAAATATTTAATTTTTACGTTATCTTTGTATTATGAAATTTTTGTTTTCTATATTTTTCTCTTCTGTGTTGGTATTTGTCCTTGTAGCATTACCAACGAGCAACGCTTCAGCTTGTGGCGGTGCTTGTTGTAAAAAAGAACAAAAAGAAGTCAAAAAAGAAAAGAAAAATTGTTGTTCCAAAAAGAAAAAAAATTGCAATGATAACAAAGAAAATCAAGACGATAAAAACGGTTGTGATGGCGATTGTGGCAAAAAAGGTTGTCATTGTCCACAACAAACCTCTTATAATACTTCGATGATTTCTCCGATTATCGAACTGAAATTTCCAAAACATAATTATTCTTACAAATCTCAAACGAATTGGTATTATCTCGAAAAAATACCTAATTCCGTTTATCTTTCCGTTTGGCTTCCGCCCAAAATAAGTTGTTAATACCATTGTCAGCCATAGGTCTGTCTTGTAATATCTTTCTATTTTTGGAAAGATGGAATGTTTTTTTATATCAAATAAATTGATGTAAAATATTGATTATTAACAATTTATAAATATTTTAAAATGAAATTTAATAATTTTATTTTGTCTTTAATGCTGTGCGCATTCGTGGCAATCATAGCAGCGTGTAGTAAAAGCGGTTTAGATATTTCGCCCGATTTGAACATCTCTTATCCTGCGGCTTATGTCGTTAATGGTGGCGATAATAACATTAAAGTCGTAGATTTGGCAACAAATACCGTTAAGGAAACTATTGATATGGGTGGTGTTACTTTTCCTCATCATATTTATTTTAACAAAGATAAATCATTGATGTCCGTTGCGATTATTTCGCAAGACCTAAGTGGCGGACACTCTGCACATGGTTCCTCGTTGGTTGGTGGCTATCGCATTTTGGTATTAGAAACCAAAACGGGTAATTTACACAAGGATTTGACAACGACAAACCTTCCACACAATGGAATTTTTTCGCCCGATGGTACAGAACTTTGGGTAGGTCAAGGAGCTGATGCAGGAGAGGTATTAGTGTATAAAGTTAGTGATTTTTCTAAAATAAGCACTATAAAAGTAGGCAAACAACCTTCGGAAGTTACTTTTTCAACAGATGGAACACTTGTTTTTGTTGCAAATACGGGCGATGGAACAGTTAGCGTGATTGACCCAACGACAAAAGCTGTTAAAACAACCATAACAGTTGGAAAAACACCCGTAGGCGCATGGTCGGGAAGCAATGGCAAAATGTATGCAGATAACGAAACAGACCAAACCGTTTCGGAAATAGATGTAAAAACACTAAAAGTAGCTGAAACGATTAACCTTGGTTTTAAGCCAGGTTATGTTGCATACAATAACCATACGAAAGAAGTTTGGGTTAGCGATGCCACAAATGGAAAAGTGGTTTATTACAAAATCATTTCGGGAAAATGGACAAAGCAAGGCGACATCACAACAGGTGCTGACGCTCATGCAATCACTTTTACGGACGACCACAAGACCGCTTACGTGACTAATCAAGGCGCAGGAACAGTGTCTGTTATTTCTACTTCTGACCATAAAGTAACCACTACAATCTCCATAGGCTCGAAACCAAACGGAATTGTTTTAAAACAATAAAATATGAAAAAATTAATGCTTATAGTATTGACAATCAGTATTTTATTGTCAGAAAACACACTTGCGCAAGGTCCGCCTATTACGCTTGATAAGCCTATTATGTTGGGCGAAAAAAAGGGAACAGTGCGACCAATGTTCAAAATCATCAACAGCGACAACCGAAGTTTTAAAGCTTTTATTGCTGATGCAGATTACAACTTTACCAATACTTTGGCGACAATGATTGAAGTGCCCTTTACCTTTGGTTCGACTGACGAAAAAGCAGGTTTAGGCGACGTTGCATTAGGGTTAAAATATCAATTTTTCCGTAAAGATGGTATGGGAAAAACCACTCGCATCGCTGCCAAAGTCAAAAATATGTTTGCAACAGGTAAAAAGTTGGAAACACCAATTATTGGAATGGGTCACAATATGACTTATGTAGGTTTTTTGGCTGCACGAGAAAGTTTAGGCTTAGGTATTCAAGCAGAATTGGGTTATAATCTCGTTCCTACTGCCTCGCATTTGGGAAATTTGGACTATAAATTAGGTTTTGGATTGCCTTGTTTTGAAGCCGTTTATCCTGTGGATCAACTTAATCTTTACTTTGAATTTGAAGGAATGAATATGGCAAAGCACCTTGGCAAAAATCAATATGCAATTTATTACGCACAAGGTATTCAATATGCTAAAAATATTTATACCTACGATTTGTCCCTTCAATTTCCACTTAAACAACAACTTCCGTCTTCTTATCAGCGCAATTTTGTTGTGCTTTTAGGAATGAGGGTTATTATCTAAAAAATTAAAATCAGTATTTTATGAAAAAAATTATTGTTTTAATCGCTATATTTTTTGCAGCATTTAATCTAAATGCTCAAACCGACGCTTTTTCTGTACGTGTCGAAGGCTTAGGCTGTCCTTTTTGTGCTTACGGATTAGAGAAAAAATTTAAAGATGTCAAAGGCATCAAAAACTTGAAAATAGAAATCAAAAGTGGTGTTATGACTTTTAATGCTCCTTCGGCGAACAATATGCCACTTTCTGAGGTAGATACTCGGGTAAGCAAAGCAGGTTACACTGCCAAAGAAATGAGCGTAAAACGTGCCAATGGAAAAGTAGAAACAGGCAACGGAAAAAAAGAGGCTGTTGCTTCAAAAGACGCTAAAACAGAAACATTTGCCGTGTCGGGCAATTGTGAAATGTGCGAAGCTCGTATCGAAAAAGCCGCAAAATCCGTGATGGGTGTTGTTAAAGCAGATTGGGACGTGGAAAGTAAAAAAATGACCGTCACTTTTGAGCCTTCAAAAGCAAATGTAAAAGGTATTCAAAATGCCGTAGCAAAAGCAGGACACGACAACGGTACATTCAAAACAGGCGAAAAAACCTATAATGATTTACCTGCGTGTTGTCAGTATCGTGATTAATTTTTTATCAAAAAAAAACAGAACGTTATGAACTTTTAAACTTCGTAACGTTCTATTTCACAATTTAAACATTTTTAAAATGAAATATATAATTCATTTATTATCAATAATTTGTATCATATTTTTTGCTTTTGCATCATGCAAAAATAATACTAAAATAGATACTTCAAATATACCCAAAACATGGAATTTTGTCAAAAACATTCCTTTGGATAGTTTTGGAATTATCAGTATTGCACAAGCGGGCGGTGGCAATTTTTGGCTTTCTGATGCAGATAATAATCAACTCATTTTGACGGACAAAGACGGAAAAGTATTGGAAGTCAAAACAGGCGATTTTGACCGTCCTATGCACCTTTCTAAAAATGCTAATGCTTTGCTGATTGCCAATTATGGCTCAGATAATTTGTTGTCTTTTCAAAATGGAAAAATAGAAAAAATAAGTTTTTCTGAAAAATTTGATGCGCCCTCTGGCGTTGATAAAAGCGGCGAAAAAGTAGCCGTTGCAGATTTTTACAATCATCGAATTGTTTATTTTGACGGTCAAAAAAACCTGACTTTTGGTAAAAAAGGCGATGCCGCAGGAGAATTGACCTATCCAACTGATGTGCAATTTGCTAACGAAAAAATCTATGTCGCTGACGCTTACAATCATCGTGTGCAAGTTTTTGACCTTACAGGAAAACACCTACAAACGATTGGCGAAGCCGAAAAAATGAACGCTACAACAGGCATTTTTGTCAATGAGAAAAATATCTTTGCAACGGATTTTGAAAACAACCGCATCTTGATTTATGATCTCGAAGGAAAATTGGTACAGGAAATAAAAGACAATTTGGATAGGCCAACTGATGTTTTAGTCGTTGATAATCAGTTGTTTGTAACGAATTATCATGGTAGATATTTGTCCACTTTCGATTATTCGGCAGCCGTAGCAGGATATTATGCTTGTCCGATGAACTGTGTTCCACCTGATAAAGCAGCAGGAAAATGTCCTAAATGTGGTATGGATAAGAAGTCTGTTAAATTATAAAACGGACTTTTTAACGTGTTATACAAATTAAAATTTGTATAAACACTAAGCTAATAATTTATATTATTTGAATTTATTGCTACTTTTGTGGAAGTCATTCTTATTTATATAAATCGTTCACTTTAAAAAAGTATTAATTAAAAATGAAAAATCTTTTCTCTAATTTCAAAACAACTATTGCTTGTAGCTTAATTGTAGCAACTGGCTGCAAAGCTCCCAAAGAAAAACCTATTACTACTACCGAAAATCAAGAATATGCGGTTAAAATTGAAACAATAAAACCTATCCTCATTCCAAGCGTAGAAAATTGTCAGCCGTTTGATGTTCAAAGTACGCTTACTTCTACCACAGAATATGACTACTTTAATGGTATTCCTGACACTGATGGACAGGTAGATGTACAGGTTGCTGTTGGAGGTGGTCATGTGGTTCATGCGACCAACCAAGGCGTTAGTATTTTTGATAAAACAGGTAAATTTTTAACTGCAACTCGTCAAGAATGTTTCAAGGAAGGCATCGACCCAAAGCTTTTTTTCGATGTTCACAACAAAATTTTTGCCATAGATTTTTGGTATTACTATGACGATGCTAAGAAAAAACCGCTTAATATTTCCGTTTCGGCATCATCTGACCCTACAAAATCATGGAATACTTATCCCATATCGCTCGTGGAAGCAGTGGATGGCGGCTCGTTGGGTTACAGCAAAAAATGGTTGGGTTATGCTTATCCCAAAGATGCGGACAAAGGTGGTACGATTGTAATCGCTACCGAAGACGCTCGTTTGGGCAAAGAAACTAAGGTGTATCACTTTGAGCGAGAACTCGGACAAGCGGCTTTTGTACAAGATGCGACTGATGATATGTATTTTTTGGAAGTAGATGATGCGAATTTTACCCTAAATAAAATCACAACAGATGCTCAAAATGTACCTTACAAAACAAAGGCTTGGCAAAAAGCGCATCAACTCCAATATATCGCTATGCCGCCGCCTTCGCCACAAAAAGGAACAAAAACTTTGATTTCGAGCGGCGATAGAAAACCTAAAAATTTAGTCGTTCAAGGAGGTTATTTGTGGTTTGCACATACCATAGATTACAACGGACAAGCTGCAGTGCAATGGCATCAGCTTGATTTGAAAGATGGTACAAACATCCAAACTGGTATTATCAGTAAAGCTGGCTCTAACTACATTCAATCTTCAATTACAGTCAATAAAGACCTTGATGTCCTTATTGGTTTTCAAGAATGTAATGCAAATATGTATGTTAGTCCTTGTTTTACCTACAGAAATGCAAACGATACAAAAGGAATTTTGCGCCCTGTTACCACGATTGAAAATGGAACTGGCAACTATGGAACAAATAAAGATGAAAGCGTACCATGGGGCGATTATAGCGGAAGTATTATAGATGGCGATAATCTAAAAGACTTGTGGTCTGTGCAAAATATTATGAAATCTGGCAAAGAAGTAGGTAGCAAAATAGTAAAAGTAAAATTGCAAAAATAAATTCGTTTGACTATTTTTTCAAAAAAGTAACCCAAAAGAGAGATATTTAAGATCGTTTTGTTGTCTTAAATATCTTTTTTGTAAAAACTTAGCCGTACGGTAATTTGGAGTTTAAAGTATCGCCAAGCTCCAGCTTGGCGGCATTAAGTCGCAATAGTTTTGTCGGAAGCTAGAGCTTTCGACTACTATGGCTAAGTTTTTACTTTTTTTTGTAGTACCTGTATAGCGTACAGGATTAAGTAATTTTGAAGGGCTTTTTACTAAATGAAAAACACTCAAAATGTTAAATTTTAGCTTTTTACCAAAAAAATCAGAAAAATAGTTGCGTGCTTAAATTCTTTATCGTAATATTGCAATTAAATAATAAAGACAATGGGAGTAACTAAAAAAGAACATTTTACAACACAACAAAATGATATTGCCAATATTGCAAAAGCCTTGGGACATCCTGCACGAATTGCTATAATTGAGTATCTTCTAAATGTAGATACTTGTATTTGCGGCGATATTGTAAATGAATTACCTTTGGCACAACCAACTGTTTCTCAGCATTTAAAAGAATTAAAAAACGCTAATTTGATAAGAGGAAACATCGAAGGCAATGCCATTTGTTATTGTATTAATCCAGAAACTTTAACCCATTTACAAGATTATTTTTTAAAAATTATTGCTAAAATAAACAAAAGCACTTGTTGCTAAAAAATTACAAATATGAACTTATCTGTTTTTAAAAATCATCTTAAAGATGTTTCAGAAGTTGTTTTTTTGAAATCTGACAATGAAACTGTACCAAAACATTTTCACATTACAGAAGTTGGTCAGATTGACAAAAGATTTATAGATTGTGGCGGCACAGTCCGCAACGAAAAGGTAATCAGTATGCAGCTTTGGGAAAGTGTCGATTTTTGGCATCGATTAGAACCTTCCAAATTATTGGATATTATAGAACTTTCAGAACGAAAATTGGGCATAGAAGATGTAGAAGTCGAGGTAGAATACCAAGGCGAAACCATCGGAAAATTTGGTGTAGATTTTCAAAATAACCAGTTCAAATTAGTTGCTAAAACAACTACTTGTTTGGCTGTTGATAGCTGCGGTGTGCCGTTTGTTGAAAAAGTAAAAAATGGTATGTTTGAGCTGACGCAAGCTGCAACGTCTTGTTGCACGCCAGGTGGAGGCTGTTGTTAGGGAATTTATTACATAGATTTAGTGTAAAAACTTAGCCATGTACGTTGGGAGCTCCTGCTCACAACAAAACTGATGTGAACCAAAGCAGTTTTTTATGAAAAAAATCGTCTTTGCTAAACAAAGAGCTATTGACTAAGCTTTTACGATTTAATTAAAAAAAATGGAAATCTTAAATTTTTTTGAGCAACATTACGAGCAAGTCGCTGAAATTTATCGACAAGGAATAAAGACAGGAACGGCTACTTTTCAAGAAGATATACCAACTTGGAAAAATTGGGACAGTAGTCACTTGAAGCATAGCCGCATTGCTATTTTCGATAAGGAAATAATGCTTGGCTGGGCGGCACTTTCGCCAGTCTCGAGCCGCTGTGTATATGGCGGAGTAGCGGAGCTAAGCATCTATATCGCTGACTTTTCTCGTGGAAAAGGAATAGGGAAAGTGCTGCTGCAGCAACTCATAGACGATAGCGAAGCAAACGGTATCTGGACTTTACAATCAGGTATTTTTCCTGATAATTTAGGAAGTATCAAACTGCATGAAAGTTGTGGTTTTCGCACCATTGGTTTTAGAGAAAAAATAGGGCAAAAAAATGGCGTTTGGAAAGACAATGTAATCATGGAACGAAGGAGTACAACAGTTGGAATATAATAAATTTTTCAAAATGACTAAAACGGCAACTTGTCGTTTTAGTCATTTTTTCTTGGAGATTTTAAATATTGTAATAGCTGTAGGTGTTGCATGTTTGTTTGTGTGTGT
>JANMGN010000219.1:0-26979 GCA_031374645.1 Chitinophagales bacterium
GCTCCATCGTGATGAAATATTAGATGCTGATTTTCAGCAAATTAATAAAACCACTGTACAAGGTTATCGTATTTCAAAGGCTTGGGCAAAGGAGCAAAAAATTTATTTTTACCTGCAATTTTCTACACCTGTAAAATTAGAAAAGACAATTCAGCGAAACAATAAAAATGTAGTTGGCGGTTTTAGAATTAAGGATAAAAAAGAAAAAAATATTCGAGTTGCAGTGGCGATTTCTCCGATAAGTATGGAAAACGCTAAGAAGAATTTTGAAGCTGAAAATGGTAAAACTCAAACACAAGAATGGCAAAACTTACTCTCTAAGATAGAAATAGAATCACCAAACGAAGACGACAAAACTAATTTTTATACAGCTTTGTTTCATTTGTATAGTGTGCCAAATACAATACAAGATGTTGATAATCAATATCTTGGAGCAGATTTAAAAGCACACGAAGCAAAAGATTATACGCATTATACTGTTTTTTCGCTTTGGGATACTTATCGGGCAGCGCATCCGCTTTATACGATTTTGCAGCCGAAACGAGTGAACGATTTTGTCAAAACTTTCATTGACGATTTTGATAAAAGTGGTGCTTTACCGATGTGGACTTTGGCTGGTAATGAAACTTGGTGCATGATTGGCAATCACGCAATTCCTGTGATTACTGATGCCTATTTGAAAGGTCTTTTGAAAAATAATACGACCGATATTAAGAGTTTTGATAACCTTCAAGCGAATACAAAACTCCTTGATGCGATGATAAAAACGAGCGAAATTAATCATTTTGGGCAAAAAGAATATGCTGAAAATGGTTTTATTCCTGCTGAACTTGAACACGAAAGCGTTTCTAAAACAATAGAATACGCCTATGATGATTACTGTATTTATAAAATGGCAAGTGCACTTAACAAAGATGATATTGCTAAAAAATACTTATTGCGCTCGCTTTCTTACCGAAATGTTTTTAATCCTACGAATGGTTTTTCGCAAGCAAAAACAAACAATACTTGGGTAAGACCTTTTGCACCTGCCGAAGTAAATTCGCATTTTACAGAAGGAAATTCTTGGCATTATTCTTTTTCCGCACCGCATGACATGGACGCTTGGGTAAATCTTTTGGGTGGAAAAAAGGCAGCAGAAACAAAACTTGATGCACTTTTTTCAGCTGATACAAAAACTTCGGGCAGAGAACAAAGTGATATTACGGGTTTAATTGGGCAATATGCGCATGGCAATGAGCCGAGCCATCACATCAGCTATTTATACGATTTTATAGGAAAACCACACAAAACACAAGCAATAGTACATCAAATCATGTCTGATTTTTATAAAAACACGCCTGACGGTTTGATAGGAAACGAAGATTGTGGACAAATGTCGGCTTGGTATATTTTTAGTGCAATGGGTTTTTATCCTGTAAATCCTTGCGGTGGCGAATATGTAATTGGTACGCCTCGTTTTCCTTCCATGAAAATAAATTTAGAAAACGATAAATCTTTTACTATCAAAGCGCTGAATATTTCGGAAAAAAACTTTTATATACAATCTGTAACTTTGAATGGAAATGCACTCGATGTTCCTTTTATTCAGCATCAAGACATTATGAATGGTGGCGAATTGATTTTTACAATGGGAGAGAAGCCTTCAAACTGGGGCGTTTTAAAAGACAAAAAAGCGACTTCGGAGAAAAATAACAAAGAAGTAAAATGGAGAAATTCATTTGTTCCAAAATCTTTTGTAGCGCAAGGCAATCGTAGTTTTATGGATTCTACGAGCGTAATATTGGGAAATGCAGACGAGCGTGCGAAAGTCTATTACAGCATCAACGGCCTCGAGCCAGAGTTGTACAAAACGCCAATTTTGATAAATGAAACATCAGAAATTAATTTTTGGGCAATAAAAGAAGGTTTTAAGAATTTTGATATTAATAGTAGAACAAGTAAGAGTATTTTTTCAAAAATTCCTATTAATCGTAGCATTATTTTAAAAAATAAATATGCAACACAATATGCAGCAAGTGGCAACAATGCGTTGATAGACTTTATAAAAGGAAATAAAAATTATCATACAGGAGCGTGGCAAGGTTATGAAGGTGTTGATTGTGAGGCAATTATAGATTTAAAAAAGGAAACCTCGTTTTCAAAAATAGCTGTCGGAGTTTTACAAGACAACAATGCTTGGATTTTTTCGCCTACTCAAATCGAAATTTTCACGAGCGCAGATGGCGTTACTTTTCAGCCTTTTGATGTTATAAAAAGTAATATTGATGAGCGTACCGAAGGCGCAATCGTACAAGATTTTTCTTCAATAAAAAGAGGAAATACTCGTTTTATGAAAATTATTGCTAAAAACAGAGGTGTTTGTCCAGACTGGCACAAAGGTAAAGGTTATAAATCTTGGATATTTTTAGATGAGATGTCGATAGAATAACGAAATAAAAAAGGCTTGAGAACAATTGTTTTCAAGCCTTTTTTATTTTAAGCAGTTGGTTAAAATTCTTTTTTAAAGCCAAGTAAAAGAGAAGCACTATTTATTTTATCATTATTTGGACCAATTCCTTTTTCAGATAAATTGCCTCTATATATCATTTGGCTGTATAAATTAAACTTAGGTGTCAACCGATAATTTGCGCCCAAGCCTGCATTTGCTGTAAAAAAGACGTTGCCAATAGTAGATTTTGTTTCAAAAATACCATCATTAAATGATTGTACAGGTGGCTCTACCGTTGGAGTTGCTGAAAATACAGGACGGCTTACATAACCTAAAAATTGACGACTATAGTCGTATTTTGCTTGTGTAATAAAATTCGTAGTAACACCTGCCGCAAGATATAAATCCCAACGATTGCGTTTTACAAAATCAAAATGCAACATAGTGGGCAATTGCACAATATTTACCTTAACAGTAGCCAAATCTGTTTTGTAAGCAGCTGTACTAATGTTAGGATCGCTCACATCTTGACGTACACCAACGGGGGAATAAGATTTTTTGGTATAGAGTAAACCCGTTTCAAACGCCCATCTATTTTTTTTCAAATCCATTAAAAATCCTGTATTAAAATTATACCTCGTTTGTGAAAACGCTGAAATTAGCGTTCCGTAAGAGTAGAAATCTGGCGTAAAGACCCTATCAATATCGAAGCCTACTGCTAAACCAATACGGTATTTTAATTTATTATTTTTAATATTTATTTTACTGATAATCAGTTTATTACTCTTATTCTCTTGAATATATGGAATAACTAAGTTTGGCAAAAACTGCGGTTGTTCCAATAGTGCTATATCATGCGTTGGAGTAGGTACTGTTGCGATTACATTTTCCTCTATTCTTTGCGCTGCTTCAACATTTTTTTGCTCATATTTATTTAGCCCATAATTATTATTTTCTATTGAAGAAATAACAGCTGTATTTTGCTCTACTTTTGAAGACGATGCTACTAAATTATTCTTAGATGCAGTTGGTGTTTTTAATTTTTCAAAAACAGTAGTATTGGCATTTGAGAATTGAACTGGCGTATAAAAAACATTGATAAACGTAAGCAAAAATAAAACAGTTAGCGCAGCTTCGAGTACACGATAGCGCACCAACCACGCATGAACACTATGGTATTCGTCTAAAATACTCGACATTATAATCCAATGATTAGGATTGTAAACGGGTTCACGATTAGACATTTTTGCTCTGACAATGGCATCAAATTGCTCCTCTGCACTGATTTCTTCTACCTCATGTTGCGGTAAAATAGTGCTAAGACGCTGCTCCAACAAATCCCAAGTTTCGGGTTTGTAATTGGTATCAATGTTTTCCACGGCTCTCCGAATTTGCTCGTCAAATGCCTGATTGTTCATACTTTTTATAAAAAATTTAAAGTTTCTTAGATTTTTATACCTCTCCTGTCAAAAACATTTTTAGTTTTATTCTAGCTTTCACTAAGTTTGACCTTGAAGTGCTTTCTGTAATACCGAGCTGTTCGCCAATTTCTTTGTGCGAAAAACCTTCGAGTACATAAAGGTTAAATACTGCTTGATACGTAGGAGATAGTTTCTGAATAGCCGCCAGAATTTCACGTTCTCCAAATTGGCTTACAGCGTCAGCATCTGAACTCTGCAAAGTATATGCCTGATCGATGTCTTCGGTACGTCTTCTGGACATTTTTCGGTAATAATCTATACAATTATTAACTATTATACGTCGAATCCATGCGCCAATTGCCGTTTCATGTTGGTATTTGTGTATATTGGTTAAGACTTTTATGAAACCTTCGTGCATTAAATCAAGCGCATCGGCTTCGTTTGAGGTGTAGCGCAGACAGACGGACATCATCATGCGGTAGTGGTCTTCGTACAGCCGCTTTTGCGCCCAGCGTTCTTGTCGAGTACAAGCCGCAACGAGGTTTATTTCTTCATAGGGTAGAGATATGCTTATATCCATAATGGAAAAAGTAAAAGTGTAAGTTTATTTTATTTTTACGTAGGTAATTTGCTAAAATTTATCAAATGTAAAAAATAAAATTGAAACTTGCAAACGTTTAACGTTTTTAACGTAAAAAACGCTGCCCATTTTTCAAAAATTGCTACTTTTTAAGTATTTTTGTGTTTAAAATTAAAAAATTTCCTAAAAAATGAAACTCATTTTGCATACATTTGATTTACATTTAAAAAATACATTTAAAATTGCACGTGACGTATATGACACTCGCAAAAACGTAATTGTAGAGCTTCAAGACGAAGGTTTTTCTGGTTTTGGCGAAGCTATTACACAAACCTATTACAATGTGAGTGTAGAAAGTATTTTTGAAAATGCCGAAAAAGTACGTTCAAAAATAGAAAATTATACCTTGAATACGCCCGAAGCGTTTTGGCATTTTCTATCACAAGACCTTAATAATCAGTCTTTTGTGCAGTGCGCAATAGACAATGCAGCACATGATTTGTACGGAAAAAAACTCGGCTTGCCTTCTTATAAAATTTGGAATCTGGATATAAAAAATGCCCCTATTTCTAATTATACAATTGGTATAGATACCATAGAAGTCATGCTACAAAAAATGCACGATTTCCCTTGGTGTTTGTATAAAATAAAACTCGGTACACCAAATGATATTGAAATTATAGAAACTTTGCGAAAATATACCAATGTTCCATTTAGAGTAGATGCGAATTGTGGCTGGTCGGTAGCAGAAACAATTTATAATTCGCACCAACTCAAAAAACTGAATGTAGAATTTATAGAACAACCGCTTAAAGCTGGCGATTGGGAAGGAATGAAAGAGCTTTTTGAAAAATCTGCTTTGCCGTTGATTGCTGACGAAAGTTGTATCAGCGAACAAGATGTTGAAAAATGTTTTGGGCATTTTCATGGCATCAACATTAAACTGGTAAAATGTGGAGGTCTTACGCCTGCACGACGTATGATTACCTCTGCTCGCAAACTTGGTTTGCAAGTGATGTGCGGCTGCATGACAGAAAGTTCGGTAGGAATGTCAGCAATTGGGCATCTTTTGCCTTTGTTGGATTATGTAGATATGGACGGTGCGCTTTTGCTCAAAAATGATCCTGCAACAGGTGTTTTCTTGCGTGACAATCAAGTTTTTTTTCCAGAAGAGAATGGTTTGGGCTGCGGATTGAGGTAGATTTAAAAGCATTTTAATTTTGACAATTTTAAAAGTTATCAAAATTTACTTAATCTAATCTTGGTTTAGGAAAAATATTTTTATAAAAAGCAATTTTTTCTTCCAATTTCATGCTGGCATAAATGGGCGATGGCGATGGGAGAGCGACAATCTTAGCTTCATATTCAGGAAACCATTTTTTTAAAATATCAGCTACGCCTTTTCCTGTACAAAGTATTTTTAAGTCGTTTTTTTCTGCTAAAAACGTTTCAAAAGCGGCTTTATTCCAAGTAATATTCGTGAGATTATTATCAAGATTTGTGTTGTTTTTTCGGCTACAACTGCAAATTAAATCCATCAGACCAATTCCTAATTCACTGAATAACAACTGTTTAGATTTTCTATCAGGTAACGAAACTTCGTAAATGTTTTCTATAATTTTCCAAAATTGATTTTTTCCCGCATAACTCCATGCCAATGGGTCTGCTAAAACTTCCTCTTGTGGCAGTTGCGAATATTGTTTGCCAGGAAAAGTTCCTACAAGCAAATACCTCATGTTTTGTGGCAAAAATGCACCAAAAGGATGTATTTCTATTTTTTCCAATTTTAGTTTTTTTTATTTTATCGGTACAAACATTGGCCCTGCCCAACAAGGAAAAATGGTTGTAGAAAACATTCCATCTTTGATAAAGGCATTTGCCCAACAATATTCTTTGCCTATACGGTCGTCGTTTTTGAGTTGAGGAACATACCAGAAAACCAATTTTGAATTTTCAATATTATCAGGCGACGGCTCTATAAATTTTTCAGGCCCTTGGTGGTAATCCGTATTGCAACAAGGACCAATCGTTACCAAATCGCTCTCGCCTTCGTCGAGGTCACGCTTCATTTTCGTAATGTAAGTAAAAGCATTGTCGCCACGCCCAGCATCATTGAATTGTCCACGACCTGGTTCTATGTAAAAACCTGTATTTTGCGAAGCGATTTTATATTGATAACCCTCTGATGTGTAAGGAGTTATATCGTTTTGCTGTTGCCATTGCTCTTTTGTCCATTGCGCCCAATTGTTATTTTTCCACTCAAAAAAATTATTTTTTTCTTCTTCAAAAGCTACTCTAATAACAGGACGATACGTCCCGTTATTGCCACAGCCACGACCCAAACTCGCTACGGCTACTCGAAATTTTCCGTCGTCATAAAACTCATAACGTTGCTGGTAATTGTAATTGCAAGCCATGGGCCAGCCTTCTGAATAAAAGTTTTGAGAGAGTACAAAACCTACTTTTTTGTCGCCATCATACAATTCATAAGTACGTGGTGGCTCAATCGCAATGACCGCTGCCGAGCTAAAATACGGACAACCAACTGCATCACTGTACCCAAAACCGTCTGTATTAGAATAACTTACGTGCCAATCTACGAGTTTTGCATCTTGTACAATTTTTTTATTTTGAAAAAAAACATCAGAAATCCGTAAGCCATCAGAGCTGGTAAGCATATAACTGAGCTTCCAACCGTTTCTATCCAATGGTTTTTCTACCCGACAATAACATTCTGAAATATTTTCATTTTGAATTTTGCGTTCTGTGACCATCGGAGAAGGAACTTGTTTTGAGCCTACATTTGTCCATCGCAAACCAACCAATCGCAAATCTGTCAAATCGACTATTGCCCAAAGTGCTTTTTCACCTTTTACAAAAGTTGGAGCTACGCAAAGATGCCTCGAACGTTCGCAACGGCTACGATTCAAAGCGGTTTTTGTATCTGACATCAAAGCGGCATTGGGCGAAGGTTTGAAGCCCAAAGCACGTTCTACCTCTGGCGATTCGCAGGCAATTAATAACGCCAATTTTTTCATATTAGGAGAAATATCTGGCTGCGAAAAAGGCATCAAATAAAGGTCTATCAACGTTTTGGAAGTAGTATTGACGAGTGCAACTACCGTTTGATTTAGCACATAATTATAAATTTCTACCCGATAACAAGCTCCATTTTGACAAAGTTCCGCTTTACCTTGTCGGTAATCGCTCGCACGTGCAGGATAAACTCCAAAAACTTCTGTGCGAAGCGGCTTGTTTGTTTTTTGTTCGTAAGCGAATTGTGAAACCTGTGCTGAATTTACGGCAACTTGTTGTGCTTCAGCGAATTGCGCATCTAAATCTGTCCGTAAAATAATTGGATTTTGCTGTTTCAGTGCAATACGTATATTCCTCAATACAATTTCCACGCTTGGTAATTTTGCCGCTGCGGTATCAAAAACAACGATTTCTGAATTTATAGAATAAACAGGAATTGTATCTAATTCGTTTTTAGCGTTTATTTTATTTATAAATAAAAAAAATAATATGACAAAAATTTGCTTCATTTTTTATATGCTCTATTTGATAGTAGGTATTGCAAAAATCATGCTAAATGAAACAACCTAACTTATCAAATTCTTACCTGTCATTTCCGAAGGAGCTTCTATTTCCAGTAATCCTAAAATCGTAGTCGCTACATCTGCCAAACGACCAGGTTTTACCGTTTTTCCTTTTGCATTTTCGCTTACATATATAATAGGTACGGGATTCATACTGTGTGCTGTATTGGGCGACAAATCTTCGTTGAGCATAAAATCTGAATTTCCATGATCGGCTATCAAAATACATTCGTAATCCAAAGAAAGTGCCAATGTTACCAAATATTTTACGCAATTATCCACCGTTTCGGCAGCTTTCATTGCCGCTGGAAAAACGCCTGTGTGACCAACCATATCCGTATTTGCATAATTGAGACAAATAAAATTTGGAAAATCAGTTTGCATATAACGTGTAATCGCATCTGTGATTTCCAATGCACCCATTTCTGGTTTTAGGTCATAAGTCGCTACATCTTTTGCTGACGGAATCATGATGCGGTGTTCGCCATCAAAAGGTGTTTCTCTACCACCAGAAAAGAAAAATGTAACGTGCGGATATTTTTCAGTTTCAGCAATACGAACCTGCGTAAGTCCTTGATTAGCAATGACTTCTCCGAGTGTTTTCGTCAAATCATCTTTTTCAAACATGATTTTTACACCTTTATACGTATCGTCGTAGCGGGTCATAGTTACGTAGTACAAATCCAATTTTTTCATACCAAAATCAGAAAAATCTTGCTGACTAAGTGCTTCTGTGATTTCTCTCGGTCGATCGGTACGGAAATTAAAAGAAATAACTACATCGCCATTTTGAATTTTTGCGCTTGTATTTGTCGTAAAAGGTTCTATAAATTCGTCGCTTTTTCCATTTGAATAAGAAGCCGAAATCCCTTCAGAAGCTGTTGCAAAATGCTCTCCGATGCCATTTACCATCACATCGTACGCCTTTTTTACACGTTCCCAACGCTTATCTCTGTCCATTGCAAAATAACGCCCAACTACGGTCGCTACTTTTACAGAACTATCTTTGATGTGATTTTCCACTTCTGTCAAAAAAGCTGCGCCACTTTTAGGGTCACAATCCCGACCATCTGTGAAAGCATGAATAAAAACTTTTTCTACACCTTGCTCTTGTGTAATATCGCAAAGTGCTTTCAGATGATTGATGTGCGAATGAACGCCACCATCAGAAACCAGTCCCATCAAATGAACTGTTTTATTATTATTTTTTGCGAAAGTCAGTGCATCGATTAGCGTTTGATTTTCGTGCAATTCTCGCTCTCGAATAGCTTTATTGATGCGTGCTAATTCTTGATAAACGACACGTCCTGCGCCAATATTGGTATGTCCGACTTCCGAATTACCCATTTGCCCTTCAGGCAAACCAACGTCTTCGCCATACGTTATGAGCGTAGAATTAGGATATTTTTTAATCAAATTATCTATAAAAGGCGTATCTGCTTGCTTGATAGCGTCCGCACTTGCTATTTTTCCTAAGCCCCAACCATCTAAAATGGCGAGCAAAACTTTTTTATCTTTTTTCATAAGTTTATTTCAAATGTACTAAGTAAGCGTATAGAAATAATTGGTAATTTTTTTGTCGTTGTAAAATAACATAAGTAACTGACTAAAAGGAAGTTGCTTTGTTATTTTACAACGACAAAAAAATTGCGATTATTTTAGCCCAACTACTTACAAGTATTTTTTTGCAAAAGTGAATAAAATATCATACTAATCTTAACCTTAATTATTTTACTCCTCTAACCATTCCATTAATTTTCCATACATCCCAACATCTTTCAAAAGTGTCGCATTTCCTAAAACGATAATTTGTTGCCTCGCACGTGTGAGCGCAACATTTAGTTTTCTATCCACGCCATCGGTCGAGAGCGAAACGAGTGAGCGTACTTGCGAAGCCGTATTTGTACAAAGGGAAAGTATAATAATATCCCTTGCGCCACCTTGATAACGCTCGACTGTATCGACTGTAATCATCGGTAAAGGTAGGTTTTTTTCCTGTATAATATGCTGTATTTGAGCAATTTGCGCTCGATATGGCGTGATTATACCTATACTTTTAGGATTTAAAACTACACCTTGTTCGTTGTAAATCGATATTAGTTTTTCTACAATATCGCCTACTAAGTCGGCTTCAAATTTATTGACTTTTGAGTTCTTACTTTGTATATCACGGTCAGTATGAAAAAATAACCGACGGCGTGTCGCTAATTTTTGTACTAAATTATTTTCGTTTGCAAAAGTTAAATCAAGCGATTTTTTCTGAAAATCATTCATATTTTCTGGTAAAATATGTAAATTTTGTCCATAAAAATGCTGACTTGGAAATACGACTAATTCTTCGTGCATTCGTCCTTGATGACTAAGTTGATCAAAAGCATACTCCCAGTTATTTTCTATACAGCGATGATACATTCGCTCAAAAAGCGAATTTCTAAGATTTTCTAAACCAATATTTTTTAAATCTTCATTGTTTGTTTTGGTTTCGTCTTCACTTTGAGCAACTATTGCAGGCAACTGTCTGTGGTCACCTATCAAGATAAATCTTTTGAAATGCGGCAGTAAACCAATAATCTGTGGCTCAATAATTTGCGAGGCTTCGTCGATGATAATCGTATCGAATTTTTTGAGTGCCAAAAGCTCTGGTTTGCTGTTCATAGAAGCAACTGTCGCCACAAATATTCTATGATTGGCTATAAGTTCTTTTAGTCCATTTCGGTTAGATATTTTCTCTACTTTATTGTCTAACAGGTTATTATGAAATCGAATATCTGTACTATAACGTGAACCAATACGGATATATTCTTCTTTGAAATATGTTCCGTTGGCTTCTATTGCTTCACAAATTTCGTCCACAGCACGGTTCGTGTAAGCCAAAAGCAAGATATTTTCGCTTGTTTTTTCTATCAAATACTCTGTCAAATGACGCAACATTACGCTTGTTTTTCCAGTACCTGGCGGACCCCAAAGCAAAAAATAATCTTCGGAAGCAATTATCTTTTTAAAGATATTTTTTTGCTCGTCTGTAAATTTTTCGAGGCTTCTAAAATTCTCAATTTCAGCTACATCTTTCTTCGGTTTTTCAGGCGCAATTGTAGTCAAAATCAACGCTCGTTTTTCTTTTTTATGGTTAAAAAAAGACATCAAACCACGGTACATACTCATAAAACTACTGTCCATAAGATCGTGTTCGATGTTCCAGTAATGAGATTTCAGAAAAACCGTTTGATTAAATTGTCTTGCACGGAAGCGAAAAGAAACCGTTTCTGCGCTAATATCTACCAATGTACCTTTGAAAACTTGATTGCGAAGTACATCTGCGTCATTTTCATCGCTTACGCTTGCATATAAAGTTGCGATGTCGCCTATTCTAAAATTTGCCAAAGGATTGGTTTTCTCGCTTTTTGCAAAAATAATAATCGGGTCGTCTTCGAGCGAAGCATTTTTTTTGATGGTCAAAAAACTAAATATTTGGAAATTTTCTTCTTTTTCTGACAAGGGATTGAGCCAAAGCGAAGCCACACCATTGGCATTTTCTACACCTTGAATACCCATTTTTGAGAGCTGATGCTCCCGTGCAACCATACTCGCAAAAGCATGAAAATAGCTTTTTTCTACCTCTTCTAAATCATTGTAAATTTTTTCAAAAACCTCTACATCTCGCTTCAAAAATCCACCACCATCGAAGTTTTTTGCTTGTAGTTTTTCAAAAGGAATATACGCATTTTCCTTGCGATTGATGTTAATAATACTTTGTTCGATAGCCACCAATTGATTTCGCAATTGCAATGCCTCGTACTGCTGCGCACGTACTGCTGGTGCATAACGCAACTGATTATCAATAAGTTGTGAATATAAAATAAAATTTTGCGGCTCAGATTCATCGCCGAAAGCAGACTTTACCATCAAGTCATACAGAAGCGTTTGCGTAAAGTGCGAGTGACTAATGCCATGCATATTTGGTTTAAATGGTTTACCACTTTTTAACTCTATGATTGCATTTAATTTCGGATTATCAGGGTGCAATTGTAGCACATCAAGGCGACCTTGTATGCCATAAGTTTCGGAATAAAAAGACGGTTCGAGGAAACAATTTTTACGGTGTAGGTCAGTCGTTTCAAAACTTTCTACAATTACTTTTTTCAAATGTGTAAAATGTAATTGTGCATTTTGGTAAAGTTCACGTACTTCTTTATCCTCCATCAAAGCGAACTGAAAAGGTGCTAATCGAAACGTTTTTTGAAACGTCGGAACAAACTCTAATTCAGGATTTATCATCAATTCATCTAAAAAAAAGTTGGCAATATTTCCCAATAAAATATGTGTAGAAGCTGTTTTTGGCAAAAAACGATTGACCAAATATTGCAAAGGTTCGGTATGATTGCTCTCTTTGAAACACTCCGAAATAGAAGTGACATCTACCAAATAATCAGGCTCAACGACGATTGCTTTCGGGTATAAAATTCCATTGCTGTCCACATTTATTTCCAACAAATTTAAAGTAGTTGGAAAACCAAAAACAGAACGTAAACCCTTGATAGTCAGGTTAAAATTTTCATTCCTTCGGTCATTGTATTTGACACGAAGGAGCTTATCGGGCTGCTCTTCGCTCTTACAAACGAGCCATTCCGCATTAGCATCGTCTTCTACTGCGACCACTCGTAACTTAGCAATTTTTTCTCGAATGTCAGCTATTTGTGTAGGAAAAGAGCTATCAACGGGTAAGATTTTTTCTAATTTTTCAGGTATTTCTACACCAAAAATCAGCGCAATATTCTCGGCAGTAACTTTTAAGCCTAAAAGGAGATTTATGGCAATTTCTTCATCGTTTTTATATTGTTTTTTGCCAGCAATTTTACGAAAACGGTAGGTCAAAGATTGCAGCGTATTCGGCAAATCGTGCTTATGCGAAAGGAAAGCGATTCGGGAGTAAATTGTAGTGAAATGTATGCGTTCTTCTTGTGTTACCTCTATGTATATTTTATGAAGAAGCGTATAGAACGCTTCTATTTTTTCCAAATCCGTATCTTCGCTACGTTGGATTTTATCTATTTCTACAAAAAAAAGTTTTCCGAGTTCTATTTGCTTCGACATCTAAAAAGTATTTTGTAATTTTTTACGAAAAAAAACAAAATTAGTCTTTTTATTGGTTTTGAAACGCAATTTGTGGTTTTTTATAGAAAATAAAAATGCCTACCGAACTTATGGTACGGTAGGCATTTTTATTCCGTAGTTGGGCTAAAATAATCGCAATTTTTTTAAAAGGTCACGGAGAACTCCTCATGAGAATCCTTTGTAAAAAATAGTATATATAACCTCTTTTTAGTCAGTTACATACGCTATTTTTACAACGACAAGAAAATTGTCAATTATTTCTGTACGCCTACTTAATTCTCACTGTAAGAGTAATCGTATTTGCTTTTGCGCTCGTATATTTTACCGATGTTATCGTAGCGACTATTTATTTTATCTTTTAATTCTTTGCGGGCAAAGAAGATGCGGCTTTTCACTGTTCCCAAAGGTAAATCCAATTCATCTGCAATCTCTTGATATTTGAAACCTTCATAGTGCATTACAAATGGTTTTTTCACACTTTCATCAAGATTTACAACCATTTCAGATAGTTCTTGCATCATAATATCTGATTCTGCGCTGTTACGAACGGTTACGCTACCAGAGTTCAAAAAGAATTGATTGTCTGTACTATCAAATATCGTGTTTGCTTTTACTTTTTTACGATAGTTGTTAATAAAAATATTTTTCATGATGGTAAAAACCCATGCTTTGAAATTTGTTCCAGCAGAGAATTTATCTTTATTGATTAATGCTCTGTAAGAAGTTTCTTGCAACAAGTCTTTTGCATCTTCCATATTTTTGGTCAAATTATAAGCAAAAGCATTTAGCAGATGCGACGTTTGATGAAGGCGGAAATCGAATTCTATATTTGACATTGTATTATATATTTAAAGTAAAAGTAAAATTGAGTTTGTTTAATTATTATGCTACAAAGATAACAGATAGTTAAACAATATCCAAATTTTGTTTAATAAAAATTTGAATAATTTTTAATAAAAATGTCTTCAAAAACAACAATTTTTATTTAAAATGCTGATAATCAATTAATTATATTATTTTAAAAATAAAAAATAAATTATTTAATTTTCAATATTTTCTGAAAATTAAATAATTTTTGAATTTTCTCTAATTCTTGTTTATACTTTTCTGTTTTTATTTGAGATGAGCCTCGTTCGTCTTGCTGTCTGTAGTATATATAAATGCCAATGAAATGCCACATATATTACCTATTTTTTTCACTAAAATGAGTCTGTATTTCTAATAATTATATTCATGTTGTAAAAAAGCAGTACATTTGTCTTTTCTATAAAAAAATTTATGATAACAAGAGAAAATAAAACTCCCGACACCATTATTTGCGGTCGTCATCCTATAATAGATGCTGTACAAGCTGGAACACCTATACACCGAATTCTTTTTCAAGAAGGCTTGCGTGGAGAATTTGAAAAAGAAATCCGTCACCTTTGTCGAGATTACAACGTGCCTTTGCAGGTTGTGCCAAAAGAGCGTTTGAGTAAGTTTGTAAAAGGAAATCATCAAGGTATAGTTGGATTTATTTCATTAGCTCCTTTTGTTTCGATAGAAGATGTTTTGCCTGCGCTATACGAAAGAGATACAGCTCCGCTTTTGCTCATTTTAGATGGCATCACGGATGTTCGCAATTTTGGAGCTATTGCTCGTTCGGCAGAAATTAGTGGCGTTGGCGCACTCATTCAGCCTTCTAAAGGTAGTGCGCATATCAATGAAGAATCTTTAAAAACATCTGCTGGCGCACTGACACGTATTCCTGTATGTAGAGAGTCGAGTTTGGTAACGACTGTGGAATTTTTACAAAACTCTGGCGTTCAAGTTATTGCGAGTGATTTGATGGGCAAGAAAAAAGTATTTGAAGTGGATCTTACACTTCCTACCGCCATTGTGTTAGGCTCGGAAGGCGAAGGTGTAAGTGAAGGTGTTTTGAGAAAGGTAAATGAGCGTTTTATCATTCCACAAATTGGTACAACCGATTCTTTTAATGTTTCGGTGGCAGCAGGTATTATATTGTACGAATCTATGAGGCAACGTTTGTAAAAAAGCAATTGATAGAAATTAAAAATCGCTTATAGAATTGTGTATTCTACAAGCGATTTTTTATTTATTATTAACCTATTGATAGTATTTTTATTTCTACACGTTGATTTCGGCGTCGATTATCTGTATTCACATTTGGAAAAAGTGGTTGTCTTTTACCATAACCTCTGTATCTTACACGCTCTTCTGCAATCCCTTTTCCTGTCAAATATTCTGCAATAGCTCTTGCACGAGTTGTGGAAAGCCTATCACAAAATTCGTCAGGAGGTATATCGTTAGTATGTCCTCCGATTTCGATAGTCAAATCTGTGTTGGCGGACATAAACTGGTATAATTCATCTAAAACTGGAATACACTCCTTTTTGATACGAGAGCTATCCGCTTCAAAATACAATTTTTCAATACTTATTGTCTGTCCAACCTTGATTTTTTTACGGTCATAAGCGGTTGTTTTTTGTGGCGTATTATCATAAGACCCAGGAATAGTGGTAGGAATAGTCGCTACACCACCTGTTGTTGGATTGGGCTTCGGATTAGTTGTTGGATTAGGCTTTGGTTTGACCACCGCCACTGCCTTACCACAATACTTAGGAATAAGCGCCGAGGCGTTATCTACCAGAATATTGCCATTGTAAGGAAAAAGCGAAGGTGTCTTGTGACAGGCTTCTAATAAAATATAAGCGTAATCTTTTTTGGGCTTAAACTCAAATTTGTATTCGAGCCAAGAAAGAGTTGTTATTTCTCCTGTTTCTGCCAACAATTCTGCTTTATCGCAATAGTTACTTCCACCATAAATACGAAGTTTGATAGGTGTAATATAGTTGGCAACCTGACCAGTTGTAGAACTTTTACTCAGATAAATCTCGGAACGACATAGCCAAAGGCTAAAATTATAGCAATAATCAACTTTAAGAGGAGAAGATAATCTCTGCGCTACCGACTCTCGGGTATCATTGTCACGAACAACCATTCCCAAGTAAGAGCTACCATTTTGCGCTGCTTTTGTAACCTCAAATGCACCTGGCTGAGTATCTGGCTCAGATTCTCCAGCAGATCCGCAGCTCAACCATGCAGACGGCGAAACGCTTGGTTTGGGGTATCCTTCAAAAGAAGCATTTTGCAATTTTACAGGAGGTTCTTTTTGTTGAGCCGCCAAAATAAAACTACTAAATATCGTAAGTAAAGTAATAGAAAAAAGAATCCTAAAATCCATGTAAGGAGTTTTGTGTGAATAAATTTTTAGGGAACACTTTAAAGAGTTTTTCAATAACGTAAAAATGTGTGTAAATGTTATCATACAAGAGCAAAATTACAATAATTTATTAAATTATGCTATTTTTTTAACTAAAATATGACTTCTTTAGTAGATATGTTCAAAATAAAAATTCGCTTTACTGCTTTATAAAGCTGTAAAACGAATTTTTTAAAATTTTTCTAAACTGCAGGAGGCGGTGTCTTATCAGTACCGTCGGTCGGTGGTTTATTTGATTTATTTTTGTTGCGATTTTTGTTATTTCTCGAATTTTTGTTATTGTTCTGAGGCGTTTCTCCAGGATTTCCTGTATTCGGTGCGTCAGATTTTGGTATATTCGGATTTTGTTTTGGTTCTTGTCGTTCGTTATTAGGTGGACGATTATTTTTATTTTCTACATTCCCATCTTCCATTTTCACATCATTGTTACGCTCAGGTCGTGGCGGTCGATTATTATTTTTATTTGGATTTGGTGCATTTTGATTTTTATTTTCACCTACGCCTTCTCTTTTTTCAGTATTATTACGCTCTGGTCTTGGAGGTCGATTATTGTTGTTATTATTCTTGTTTGGATTAGGTGCGTTCTGATTTTTATTTTCGCCTACACCTTCTCTTTTTTCTACATTGCTACGCTCTGGTCTTTGAGGTTTGTTGTTGTTATTATTCGGACGAGGCGGTCTATTTTCGTTTGTGTTTTGCGGACGTTGCTCATTATTATCACGACGAGGTGGACGATTTTTGTCATC
Source organism: Chitinophagales bacterium (assembly GCA_031374645.1). Taxonomy (GTDB): domain Bacteria; phylum Bacteroidota; class Bacteroidia; order Chitinophagales; family Saprospiraceae; genus CANHEE01. Next base: position 17,173 of record JANMGN010000219.1, read on the forward strand.
TCTTCTGTCATTATTTCTTGAATTTGCGTCAGCACTTGAAGCAACTTTATCATCGCTACTATCACGTCTTCTAAACGTAGGCAACTTATCGGTAGCATCTTCTTTTCTGCTTCTATTATTTTTTTTCTTTTTGCGCTTCTGCTCACTTGGCAATTCTACAACTCCAGTCAAATCTCCATCGAAACCTACATCTTCATCTTCTTCCTCAATCACTTGAAGAGAAGCTAAATCTTGAGGTTTCACACCTATTTTATTGGCATCTAAAACTTCTTTCACTTGCTCAATATCCAATGGATAAAACTTACCTCTACCTCTATCTTTTTCGTAGCAATAATACATTAATCCTTTGAAAATATCTGTTTTCATCAAATTAGCGCCACCTTCTTCGGTCAAAATACGATCAGCATTACTTGGAAATTGCTCCAAAGCATCCATATAAGTATCTAACTCAAAATTTAAGCAGCATTTCAAACGACCGCATTGTCCCGAAAGTTTAGATTGATTAATCGCCAAATTTTGGTAACGAGCCGCTACAGTCGAAACTGATTTGAAATCAGTAAGCCACGTCGAACAACACAACTCACGACCACAAGGTCCTAATCCGCCAATTCTTGCAGACTCTTGTCTTGCTCCAATTTGACGCATTTCAATTTTCACTTTGAATTCACGAGCAAATTCACGGATTAATTCACGAAAATCTACACGCCCATCGGCAGTATAATAAAAAGTAGCTTTGCGTTTATCGCCCTGATATTCAACATCGCTGATTTTCATATCCAATTTCAATGTTCGAGAAATCGCACGTGCCAAAACCATAGTTGGTTTTTCGGCTTCTCGTGCTTCTTGCAAACGCTCCAAATCTCGCTCGTTCGCACGACGAATGATGCTTTGCAAAACTGTCTTTTCTTTTACATTGCGTTTTTTCATCTGCACACGCACGAGTTCGCCCGAAAGTGAAACACGCCCGAGGTCATAACCGCCATTGTCGGATTCTACGAGTACCATATCGCCCGTAATACAACGAGTATGTGTTGGATTTTTAAAAAATTCTTTGCGAGAGCCGTTCTTAAAACTGATTTCTACGATGTCAAAATGATATTGATCTTCTATATCGAGTGCTGTCAGCCAATCAAAAGTATTCATGCGATTGCAGCCACCGGTACTACACCCGTTACTGCCGCAGCCTGCTACTGTATCTCCCGCCGCCTTACTTGAACTTGTTGAACAAGTACATCCTTTGCAAGCCATGCTATATATATTTAGGATTTGGAATTTAATATATTTTTATAAAAAACTGATTATCAGTTATTTATAAAATAAATGTGATTTATTATTTGTTATTAAAGAGCATTAATAGTGCCGTATTTAATAAACAAACACACAAAGATAGTAAAAGTGAGGAATTTTTAATACTGTTTTTAATAATAATAAAAATTTGCACTTTTTTGAGCAATTAAAATACAAAAAGAAGCTATAGATATTTTTGAATATGGTAAATTTTTTAGGCGGCTAAAAAAATTATTTCTTCTGGTAGTCTGCAATTTTTATTACGTTATCACAAATAAAAGAATAATCGTCTTCCACATTTGTAGCTACTATAATAATTTTATTTTTGCCGTAGGTAAGTAATAAATCTTTATACCAAGCTGCACCTTGTGCATCGAGGTTTGTTGTAGGTTCATCTAAAAGTAAAATTTGAGTATCTGCACAAATTGCCAAAACCAATTTTAGCCGTTGTTTCATACCAGAAGAAAAGTGACGTACTTCTTTGTCGTACGATTTTTCAAAACCTAAAATAGAAATAATTTTTTCTGTGGAAAGACCTTGTACAAAAGGCTTGAAGCGTGCGTGAAAATCTATCGCTTCGGTAAGTGTAAACTCCTCTATGAGTTCAATGTAGGGCGCAGCGTAGGCAATTTGCTTATACGCTGCATCTATGTCAATACTTTCTCCTTCTTTTGCGAAAGAAACTCTACCTTTAGAAGGAGAAAGATGACCTGATATGACTTTCATTAATGTGGATTTCCCAGAACCATTAGGCCCGAGTATTGCATAGCAACTTCCACTATTGAATGATAAATTTACATTTCTAAATATCCAATCAAAACGAAAACGTTTAGCGACCTCAATTAAGCGTATCTCCATCTGCCAAAACACTTTTGTTTGCCGTTACTGTTCTGAAACCTTTCAAAACACCTCTTTTAGCTTGATTTTCTACAAAATCAATGATTATCGCCTTTTCTGGCGTATCTATCATTTCGTTTTTGATGATTTCCAAAGCTGTTTTTTGATTAAAACCTCTTACAAACAAGTGATTATAAATTTGTTTGATGTGATTAATTTGTTCGTCTGTAAAACCTCTACGACGCAAGCCTACTGAGTTAAGACCAGCATAAGAGAGTGGTTCACGTGCGGCACGGATGTAAGGAGGTACATCTTTGCTAACCAAAGAACCTCCACCAATAAAGGCATGTTCTCCAATTTTTACAAACTGATGCACAGCAGTCAATCCACCCAAAATGGCGAATTTTCCAATCTCAATATGTCCAGCTAAATTGGTGTTATTTGCCAAAATACAATTTTCGTTGATAATACAGTCGTGTGCAACGTGTACATAAGCCATCAAAAGACAATTGTCTTTGATAACTGTTTTACCCAAGGCAGTAGTGCCACGGTTAAGTGTACAATACTCTCGTACGGTTACATTATCGCCAATTTCGAGGTAAGTAATTTCGTTATTGAATTTAAGGTCTTGCGGGATATTCCCTACAATTGCGCCTTGAAAAAAGCGACAGCCTTTTCCAATGCGAGTGCCATTCATAACAGATACACTCGGAGCTAACCAAGTGTTATCTCCAATGACTACATCTTCTTCGATGTAACAAAATGGTCCAATTTCTACATTTTTACCTATTTTGGCGTTAGGATGTACTACACTAAGCGGATGTTGCTTCATTCGTTGTTCTTCTTACTATCTGAGCAGTTATGGTTGCTTCTGATACTATTTTATTGCCAACAAAAGCTGTTCCTCTCATCGCTACTATACCTCTACGAATAGGTTCGAGGAGTGCGAGTTTGAAAATGACGGTATCGCCAGGAACTACCTTTTGTTTAAACTTGGTTTCATCTATTTTTAAAAAATATGTGTCCCAATTGCTTGGGTCAGGCACGGTCGAGAGTGCCAATATTCCTCCTGTTTGCGCCATTGCCTCTATTTGCAAAACGCCAGGCATAACAGGGTTATTAGGAAAATGTCCTTGAAAATATTGCTCATTGAAAGTAATATTTTTCATACCAACTACATGAGTATCGGACAATTCTATAATTTTATCTATCAACAAAAATGGATAGCGGTGTGGCAATTGCGCTGCAATTTGTACCGAATCAAAAATTGGTTTTTTATTAGGGTCATACTTTGGAATTCCTTTTAAACTTTCCGTATAAACTGCTTTGAGAACTTTTGCAAAAGCAACATTTGCCGTATGACCTGGTTTTGTGGCAATTATTTTACCTTGTATTCTTTTGCCTACCAAAGCCAAATCGCCAATAACGTCTAACACTTTGTGTCGTGCCAACTCGTTTGAGAATCGGAGCGAAGTCGTATTCAAATAACCTTCTTTTTCGACTAAAATATTTGGTTTACCCAGTTTTTTAGACAAATTCGCCAATTCTTCGTCGCTTGGAACTTTATTTACTATTACAATAGCATTGTCTATATCGCCACCTTTGATAAGATTTTGCTCTATCAGCGCATTTATTTCGTGTAAAAAAACGAACGTTCGTGCAGATGCAATTTCTCGCTCATAATCTATAACGTTTAAACTCGCCGTTTGCTGCCCGACCACCTCAGAATTAAAATCTATAACGCTTGTAACTTCATAATATTTTGCAGGAAGGGCAATAAATTCTGCACCTGTTGCTTCATCAAGGTAATGTATTGGCTCAGTTATTACCAAAATTTCAGCTTCGACCTCTAATTCCTCTACACCAACTAATTTTATAGCCGCTACAAAAGGGGCAGCACTGCCATCCATAATAGGAACTTCGCCACCATTTATTTCTATCAAGACATTGTCCACACCACAGCCAACCAAAGCAGAAAGCAAATGTTCCACAGTGCTGACGGTCGCCTCGCCTTGTTGTAAAACAGTACCTCTATTTGTAGCGATTACCTTTGCACAATCCGCCATGATGATAGCTGGTTTTTCGCCATCTATGCGTCTAAATTTTATACCATGATTTGCAAGTGCGGGAATTAAAGTAAGCGTGGTATGTTTACCAGTGTGCAAGCCTACACCTTCGATACTTACGTTTGATTTTAAAGTGGTCTGTTTCATTGTTCAAAGTTGTATGATACACGTTTGAGAATGTACTTTTGTTACTTTGTTATTATTTTGATTTTAACTAAAAAAAGCACGCAAAGTTACGATTTATTTTGTGTAACACATTTAAAAATCACATTATTTTACAAAATGGTATATATAAGTGTAAAATGTTAAAAAATCAAAAATATATTTGGCTTTTATCTTGTTTAAAAAAAATATTATTTTATTATGTAGAACGAAAAAATCCCACCCAGCAGCGCTGAATTAGTAAATTTTTTTGAGGAGAGGTTGAAAGATGTAAAGTATAATAGTTTATACAAAAAATAAAAAGCCGTTTTACAAGATGCTAATCTCGTAAAACGGCTCAAAGAAATCCAATTTTATTATCTTGGATTTTTAGTTGGCGCAGAACCTGCTGCTGGAGAGTTATAATCCGTTTCATTGTCTGGAACGTCCCAGTAATCTAAATAATTATAGTTGATTAGAGCTTTTGTATTCTCTTTACCATCTTTATCTATTATTACTGAATTTGCACGACCACCACCTTTAGAAACATCATTGATAACACCAAAACGACGAGCATCATAAAAGGCTAAACCACGAAATGCTAAAGCACAACGTCTTTCGGCTCTTAATTCCGCTGTTGCAATATCTTTTGTTACCGAACCAATATCAGACAAACCAGCGCCTTGATACTTGCGTACTTCATCAATTATAGCTACTCCACCAGGAATATCAGAAGTATTTATTTTGGCTTCTGCTTTCATTAGTTCGTTTTCTTCGTAGGAAACTGCCATATAAAGAGTATAAACTTCTGCTATTTTACTTCCTATTATCGCTACACCAGGTAATCCCAGACCACCATTTAGCGCATAACGAGTATTAAAAGCATTTCCTCTATCTGAATTACCAACCCAAACAGTACCTTTCGTAAAGTTATTTTCAGCACGTTTGTCTCCTGCTTTAAAGTCTTGTACTAAACGCTCTGATAACTTATACGTACTTCCACCAGGAGCAGTACTGACTGTTTTTGCAGAAACTGTACCTGTTGCAGGAATTAAAAACTCACTTGCAGCATCAGCTCTACCTATGAAAACTTCATCACCTTTTTGAATTCCTTTATTAGCAAAATCTGCAACTGCAGTCCATTGAGCAGCTGTCATAGAAGCAGCAGGTGTATTGACTAAGATATTACGTGCTTTGTAAGAGTTGATACTTCTTATCCACATTTCAGGAGTAATAATTACTTTATTTCTATTGTATGCTGGAATAATCTGAGATAATGTACCATCATAATCTCCACCCGATTTCAACGTTGCTAAGATAGCTGCAGACCTATCAAACTCAGCATTTGCAGCATCTATCATTTTTTCCTTTGAAATAAAGTTTCCATTTGTTTCATTCACACGGTCATTTACCAAGCCCGCATAATACATAGAACCTATTCGAGAATAGGCATAGCCTTTCCACCAATATGCCCATGCTTGTATGGTTTTTTTCTTGACATCTCCACCAATTGCAAATTTTACATTCTCAACAATGGATAAAATATTATTGGCTGCATTATTGAGTGCATACATATTAGCCCATTCGTGTACTATAGGATTTGAGCCTTGGTTTGCATTATCATTAATTTGACGCAGAAGGGCTATTTGTTGCTTAGGAGAGTTCGGGTTTAAAACCTTTGTTCCGTTATCCAAAACAACTTCGTCAGGACAACCAATCTGGTTAAAATACCAGTTTGCTGCTTCGCAACCAATTTCGTCACCCATCAAAGAGTGAATACCCATCGCACCTGACCAAAAATAACCAGGAACTCCATCAACATACTTATCTGCTAATCCTCTAAAACCATTATTATATACTCCTCCTTTTGAGAGTAGTATGATGCCGTTTTCCGTAGCGGCACTTGCAGGTGTTGGTTGGTTTGGATTTTGAACGTTAAGTTCATCTTTACTACAGCTCGTAATAAATCCCAATACCAACAATATCATTATAAATATTTTATTACTTTTCATATTTTAATATTATTATTGAATTAAGTAAATTAATGTAAAAATTAGAAACCTACTCTTAAACCTACTTGGTAAGATTTCAAGTTTGGCATCGTATTATGGTCAGTCCCTCTATCCCATGGAGAATTATCTCCATCTACATATACGTTTGAAGAGTTTGCCTCTGGATCCATACCCGTGTATTTTGTTTTTGTCCAAAGATTACGACCACTTAGAATTAATTGGCAATTGCGAAGTGCTTTTACCTTTACCAATTCATGAATATTTACAGTCAAGTCAATATTACGTAAACGAACAAATGATGCATCTTCGTAGAAATAGCTTTTAGTACCGTTTCTAGCACGTTCAGCATATACACCACGGTAAAATGCTGACCAAGCAGCAGTTTCGCCATTGATTGTAATTGGAACTTGATAGTCGCTGTGAATACCATCACGATACATCCATTCTTTGGTTTGGTTGTAACGGTGCGCACCTTGTACCCAATCAAATTGGAAATTAAAATTCAATAGTTTTTTGAATGAGAAACCATTAATAAATGAAAGCATAAAATCTGGATTAGGGTCACCAAAGCTATACTGTTTAGCAGTGAAATAAGGAGCTTTTGATGTCTTATTAACTACATAACCATTGCTTGCTACTTCATATTTACTTTTATCTGCTTCTGGTATATAAGATGCACCATTTTTATCTTTAGCATTAACATCGTTTAATGCCAAGAAGCCAAATAATTGTCCGACTTCTGTACCTGCTTCTAAGATGTAGCCCGTAGAGCCCGCTGCTGTTGTTAATACAACAGGTTCGCCTTTGATTTTAGTAATCTTTGAACTTTGATTACTATAATTTACTGTTAAGTCCCAAGCGAAGTTTTTAGTTTCTGCAACTTGGATTTTTGTAGCGATTTGTAAACCACTTGAACCCAATGAGAATGAGTTGTCTTTGATAGAGTTAATTCCTGATGAAGGAGCTACATCTACATTCCATATCGCGTTATCAGTACTACGCTTCCAGTAAGTTGGTGAAATCGTAATGCTGTTGAGCCACTGACCTTTAAGTGCTGCCAAAGATATATCTGCACCATACTCTACCTCTTTAGATAATTCTACTTCCAAATTAGGATTAGGCTGAGTAGAAGGGATATAAAAAGCATTTCCTCCTATTGATTTGGTTTCTAACAATGGATAACGGTCAAATGGCTTAGGTTGAATACCTGCCGAACCGAAGCCTCCACGTAGTTTAAATACAGGTAAAACTTTTCCAAGCATACCATTTTTCCAAAAATCGAAACTTGATAAACGTAAATTAGCGTTTCCTCTTGGGAAAGTAAATGGTTTTGAGCCACCACCGAATGCAGAAGAATAGTCTGAACGGAAACCACCACCGATACTCAAGAAATCGCCAACTTCAAAATTTTGATTTAGTAAGTAGCCAAAAGTAACAAAAGGAGTTGTTCTATCTCTTGTTATTTGTTGCTGACCAGTTTGCTGTTCCGTAAATGGTGTATAATCGGGAACTCCAATACCAACCGTTCTAAACTCATTTTGAGTTTTATTGCGGTAGTCATAAGCAATCTGAGTAGTTGATTTTATAGGTACGTTAATTTTGAAATCTTCTTTAAAATCGAATTTCAAAATAGCACTTGAGAGTAAATTTGTAAATCTGGTAGTTGTTTGGTAATTGTTAGTTTCTCCTGTAGGAGCGCCATTATTAACATTAAACCACCATGCTTCCCATTGTTGAACATTAGGGTTTGCTGCTTGATTTCTGTACAAATAATCGTTGTTATCTGTACGATAATTTAAACCATACTTCACATCAAACTCTAAAAATTTAACTGGTTGATAGTTTAAGTTTAAGTTTTGATTTAAATCTAATCTTTTCTCAGAACTTGTCGAATTCTCATTGATATAAAATGGATTTAATCCATTTACACCCGTTGCATCTCCTAAGTAGGCTGGATAAGTACCATCAGGAAGCTTTCCTTCATAATTTGCAAAAGGACGAGAATTGAATAAGGCATAAATAGTTGAGTTTGCTCCACCATCGTTGATAGTACTATTTGTATAGCCCAACTGAGTGATAGAACGGAATTTTAAACCTTTAAAAATTTCAAAACCTAAGTTTGTCATCAAATTTGAACGACGATAATCGCCATTATTTTTGAAGTTTGACCCTTGACGATTGTCAGAAGCTGAAATCGCAAAATCAAAACGCTCAGTACCTCCTGATACAGAAAGAGAGTTATTTATTGTATTTGCATCTTGCAAAAACATTTTGAAATGATCATAATAAGGTAAGTTTTTGCCATAAGGTTTTTCAATTTTAACCGTAGGATCTGTACTTTCAAAACTTACATTATCTAAATAACTACTCGTAGCTGGATCAACAGATAAAACTTTTGCGCCGTCAGCATCTGTTACCTCTCCGTTTGCGTTTGTTTTAAAACCATGTAAATCTGCTTTGCGAAGATTACCAACATTAATGTAAGAGTTCGTAGCATAGCTTGTAGAGAAATCAATATTGATTTTTCCTGATTTACCACGCTTAGTGAATAACTGAATTACACCATTTGCACCTTGCGCACCATAAATACTTGCTGCTACCGCACCTTGTACTACTTCTACACGGTCAATGACATTTAAATCAATCGTTTGTAATTCTGTAGCACCCATTTCTACTCCATCTAACATAATCATAGGATTTGTACTACGATTGATAGAGTTGATACCACGCAACAAAATAGAAACTTTTGCACCTGGCGAACCATTTACACTGCTAATTTGAGCACCAGCGATTTTACCTACTAATGCTTGATCTACAGAGGCAGATGGCGCTGGAGGCAATGCCTTAGAGTTAAGTGCCTGAACATCAACAGAAACTCTACTTTTGTCAGTAGCAACTCCTGTACCCGTTACAACGATTTCTGAAATGAATTTTGAGTCAGTTTCCAACATCATATCAATTACGTTAGATGCTCCTAATGTAATTTCTTGTGTTGCATAACCCGTGTAGCTTACTACGATAGTAGAAGCATTTACTGGAACATCTAATCGATAATTTCCATCAACGTCTGTTGATGTACCAGCACTTGTTCCTTTAGCAAGAACGTTTACGCCGATGAGCGCTTCGCCTTTTGAATCGGCAACTTTTCCTGAAATAGTTCTTTGTGCAAGAATAGTTCCTACGACACTGAAAAATAACAGAAATAATAGTGAAAGTTTTTTCATACTAATCCGAAAATTTAATTGTTTGATTATTGTTTTATCCTTTTCTTCAGAAGGCTCTTTGGATAAAATCAATAACTTTGAAAGACAGTTTTAATTGAAATAGTTGTTTGGAATGGAGCTTATAAAAATATTTTTGAAGAGTGCAGAGCCAAAATATTTTTATTTTAATTTTGATATTTTTGAGCGAATTTTCGCCAATAAATTTTTACAAGCGTAAAACTAATAAAAATTATATTTATT
>JANMGN010000241.1:0-8639 GCA_031374645.1 Chitinophagales bacterium
TTCCGTTACAGACTATCTTGCTATATTGTTTTGGAATTTATTTCCATTATTTTTTAAATTTGCGTTTAATCGACTCGAGAGCTTCTTCCATTAAAATAAGGATTGCGACGGATGTTGGATCTCTCCAACATATATTTGCTACGACTCGAGAGCTTCTTCCATTAAAATAAGGATTGCGACAGTTTTCTCATAGTAGTTTTTTTTCTTTAATAGCTCGAGAGCTTCTTCCATTAAAATAAGGATTGCGACATTGGCGACGCTACTTGCGCATTTGGGTCGTAGTTACTCGAGAGCTTCTTCCATTAAAATAAGGATTGCGACAAAACGCTGCCAAGATTTAAAAATCTTGGCAGCGTTTTTACTTTTGCTAAAATAAGGATTTTATAAAATTAATCTTAGTGTGCCTTTTTCATTGCTCTTGCTGAAGCTGAATAAAATACTTCTGTGAAATAGAATTTCGGAATTGTCGGTTTAAAGACGTAAAGTATATTTATTTCAAAAACCAGATGACAGCCAAGCTCCTATCGTCGCATGACAGCCATCTTGACCCTACACATCGCTGTCACACGACGATAGGAGTTTGGCTGTGATGGTGTGATAACCTTAAATTTGAACTTACGTCTTTTAAACGATAATTCCGTAGAATTTTTTATTGAACTAAAAAAATGGTTCTTTTAAATTTTTTGTAAAAAATCCAAATTAGACAACTTTTTAAAAATTATCTAATTTATAATTAATTGAAAATCAATCTCTTATGTATGAAACTCATAGTTATCTCTACACAGGCTCAGAATGACAATATTTGAGATTATTTACAAAAAAAAACGTTGCCGACACTATCAAAGCGTCGGCAACGTAAAGTAATATTTATCTAAAAAAACCTTTTTTTAGAAAAAGTAACGAACACCTATTTGTGCTTGCCACAAATCTCCAAGATTATTGGTACGTGTGAATGACGGATAAGTAATAGTATCATCTCCGTTAGCATCTTTGATAGTCGCCATTTTGTAACTTGGCAAACCTGCAGCATCTACTTTGCTGTAAGCCAAAGGCGCACTCGTATTCAAACGGTAGCCTACACCCAATGTCTTGCTAAATAAATTTCCAATGTTGAAAATATCAGCACGCAACTGAATAGTATGCGCTTTTCCTTTGATTACTGGTGTGAACTCTTGTACGATGTTGAAATCAAAACGATTAACGAATGGCAATAAACCACCGTTACGCTTCACATAAGAACCACGAACAGTTTTCAAATAAGCATCTTGGTTGATAAACGTTTCGTAAGCCTCTTTTTGCTGGTCAGCTGTGAATACGATGTCTGTTTTACCGTCTGCTTTTTTACCTTTAAATTCGTCAAAAACCATTTGAGTTTTGTCCGTAGGAACATACATCAAATCATTGCCTGCTACACCATCTCCATTCATATCGCCAGAGTAAGTATAGTTGTAACGACCTTGATTGTAAGCCTCGCCTAAGATAGAAAACTGAGTTGCGCCAACAAATTTTTCTTTGTTGCCATACTCCAAACGGTACGTAATCGCACCAATTACACGGTGACGTTGATCGTTATTAGAGTAAGATAAACCCAAATAATTGTTACCGTTAACAGAAGGAACATCTCTCCAAGAAGAAAATGCAATAGAACCTGCGCTCATTACATCTTGTGAAGAACCAAATGTATAAGCAATCATACCGCCCAAACCACGAGTTGGAGCTTTGTCAATTTTTGCAGTAATAAAATAACCATTGCTGTTAGATTGGTTAGAAAGTACCGTTGCATCAGTAACGTAAGATACATTTTTTCCAGTCGTATTTGGATTTTCGTAACGAGGACGAGTATCTGCACCTGTAAATTTCTTAACTGGTGCTTTCAAGTTTTCTTGATAATAAATTACATCATTTATTGTTTTACTATACATCGCTTCTACACTTGCCACGATACCGAAAGGTAATTTTTGGTCAATTGCCAAACTCGTACGCAACACTTGTGGAAATTTAAAATCAGAATCAGTAGCAGCAATGTTGTACGACTTTGCAGGACGAGTAACACTTGCTGGCTGGTATTTCGTAACATCATCTGTAAATGGATATTTTTTCGTATTAATAACTGTCCATTTCGTTTTGTCAGCGTTAGTTGTATTAGAAATGTCATTGGTTTGACCACTCAACATACCATTGTTACCCGCTTGATTTGCCAACCAAACAAATGCTGGACGACCTGAAAACAGACCAAATCCGCCACGAACTTGTGTTGTCTTTTTACCTGTAACATCCCAATTGAAACCAATACGAGGCGAAAAGTTTAAGTTTGCTTTTGGTAAATTGTATGTAGAAAGTAAAGATTTTTCTCCTGCAAAAGCACCATCTATCACAACTGGCTTCTGGAAACCAGTTCCAATTCTACCCGTAGTGTCTATTTGTGGATTAAAATACACCTCTTTATCTAATTTATCAAAAATAGGCACATCAATTCTTGCGCCGATAGTCAAACGGAAATTATCCGTAATATCCCATTCGTCTTGTAAATACGCTCCGATTTGATTTACAGCTACTTGTGAAGACCATGGAGAACGGTCAGGTTTTACAGAGTAAGACAACGCATAACGGTTGTACATTACAGAGTCACCGTTCATTGCTTTTTTGAAATCAGACATAGAGTTGAAAACATACTGACCATTTACAGTTGGCGTAAATACGTTTTCAAACTTGAAACGCTCCAAACTTGCGCCTACACCAAATGTATGCTTACCTGTAACGTACGTCAATTGCTCAATTGCTTGATAAGTATCTGTATTTAACTTGTTATTTGGTGTAAATGGCTCAGAACCAAACGCAATATAATTACGTCCACTTTCCAAAATATCTACCGTAGGAAATGCTTTTGAAGTTAATTCTTGGCGATAATCACGATTTGCTGTGTAACCAACAATTAATTTGTTTGAAAATTTACCACCTAAAACAGAGTTTAATTCTGCTACACCTGAATAAATATCGTTGTGAATAGTATAATTTGACGTAGCGAATGCCATACCAAATACATTATCACGACGACCACTAAAACCGCCCGAATTAGATATAGTCGTAGTACGTTCTGACTGTAACATATTAAAACGAACATTCAACTTATGATTTTGGCTGATGTTGTAATCAAAACGAGCCAATGCTTTTACACTTTTTGTTGCCAAATCGTAGTTTTCATAAGCTCCTGGGTCAAATTTAAACTTATCGTTTAGCGTTTTTGCAACATACTCCAAGTCCTCTTGCTTCACACGTGTTGTGCTTGTTTGACCTTTGTTTGAACCATCTGTTTTTTCAGCAAAAAAAGTAGTACCTGGATCTGTACGATTTTCAATTTCAGCATTTACAAAGAAAAATAATTTATTTTTCACAATTGCACCACCCAAACGGAAGCCCGCTTGATCTACACCAAAAGCTGTTGTAGAAGCAGAAGTTGTCGCTCCAAAAAAATCTTTTTTACCAACCAACTTATTGCTACGGTTGTTGTAAAATACAGAACCCGACAAAGTATTTGTACCTGAACGGGTTACCGCATTGATACCTGCACCTGCAAAACCACCTTGTTTTACATCATAAGGAGCAAGATTAATTTGGATTTGCTCTACCGCATCTAATGAAATTGGCGAAGAGTTCGTTTGGCTACCAGGCAATGCTTGCAAACCAAAAGAGTTGTTGAAAACAGAACCGTCAATCGTCAAGTTATTGAAACGATTGTCCATACCTGCAAATGAAAGTGCGTTCTGACCGCCGCCACCTTTTACATTCGGATTCAAACGAGTGAAATCCTCCAAACTACGATTAAGCGTAGGTAAAGCGTTCAATGTAGCGTTAGAAACGTTTGTAGATGAACCCGTACGAGCATTATTTATCAAAGCATTGCGCTGGTAAACGATTTCTACTTGGTCCAAAGCAGTTGCCTCTTCGACCATTACAAGGTTAAACTTTGACGTTTCGCCCAATTTCAAAAATGAACCTTCCGAATCATAAGTTTTGAAACCAATGTAAGACGTGCTAATCTTGTAAGGCCCGCCAATACGCATATTCAAAATGGTAAATTGACCATTTCCGTTCGTAGTCGTACCATATTGAGTACCAGAAGGAACGTGAACAGCGACCACTGTTGCGCCAACGAGCGATTCGCCCTTTGCGTCTTTGATGTTACCAGTCATAGATGAAGTGGTTACTTGTGCGAAACTTATCGCTGCAAATAACATCATCACTGCTGACAAAACTGCATTTTTAAGTGTAGTTTTAAAATTCATAGTGAAATTTAGTTTAGAAAAAAAATAGTGAAACTGATATGAGTTTTGTAGAAAAAGCGAAAGGAAAGATGTTTTTAAAGGGCAGAATATTGAACTAATAAGGAGGATATGCCTATTAGCAAAATAATTAGGATGTATGCGTAGCTTGTTTTGTTTCATTCTAAATGAATTACGCTGTAAAGGTAAAAAATGTTTGTTAAAAAAATGTTATCTAAATATGAATTTTAGGATATTTTTTTACGACCTATAAAAGTAAAATATTGCCAAATACCAAAATAAGCATTGCTTATCTTGACATCAAATCTTTTATAATTCGTTTCCAAAAAAGGCAGAAGATGCGCTTCCATACGCACGTGATGTTTGCTCATGTGCTTGCGAAACGAGGTAAAAAAACTATAATGAAAATCTACGACTACCAAAAATCCTTTTTCATGAAGTAGTTCTTTGGCAGTAGTGAGCCAAAATTCCCAACCAGGGTTCATCATCGTCAGTACATAAGACATCATAACTACATCAAATTTTTCTTGGTTTTCCAAAGGAGGTAATTCTTTTCTAAGCTCTATATTGGGATATATTTTAGTATTTTCTTTTGCTTTTCGTAGCATTTCATCAGAAATATCAATACCAATAATAGTAGCATTAGGGAAATAATTAGACAATGCTACCAGGTTATGTCCTGTACCGCAGCCAATTTCTAAGATATACTTTATCTCCACCGAAAGCACTGGAATTTTTTTTAAGATATTACGTCTTCCAAATAAAAAAGTCCACCGAGTAATATCATAAATATAAGCATGGAAACGGTAATAGTTCTCAATATGTTGTTGGTGATAAGACTTTGATTGTGTGATGATATTATTCATTTGAAAAAGAGGTAGGTGTTGGAAAAAAGCAAAATAAGAAACACCTACCATATATTATATAGTTATTAAAATGATTTATTGTACTTCTCCTAAATATACGCTGCCATAAGTACCTACACGATCTGCTTGATGCGTAGTTTTAGTTTTATCTTGCTCAAATATAACTCGTTCTTTTACGAAATTAGGAAAAAAATCTACGGTTTCGGACGCAGAACGCATCAAAATTTTAGTACCTTTTTTACTGTTTTCCAAAATCAAACGCCACTCCTCTTCTAATGCTTTGGGAAAATAATTTGCTAACCAATCTTGATGATCTAAAAGCACATAATGGGAGTAATCACTCGGGTTTTGAATAAGAAAATCAGATACGGTGCTGTTATGTGTTTGTATTTTGGCTGTATTTTGACCGATAAGTTCAAAATTTTCTTTTTTCAAATAATTAGGGCAACAATTTTGGCTGTAAGCACCGTTGATATACACACGCCAAAAATAATTATCATTAGTTGGAATTTCGGTAAAAACTTTTTTTAAGCAAGCCTGAATATATCCCAATGCACCAAGCTCGTAGCGTTTGGCGAAAAGCTCTTGTTGTGCTTGCGGAACGCCTAACATACACATTACTAAGTGCCTATTCATCGTCCATTTCATAAACTGATTGAAAAGTTTGGGCTCTATCTGTCGGTATATGTCCTGCTGTTCTTCTATACTTTTTGCGTTCATAATGCGCTCCACTTTGTCAAAAATCTTACCTTGCAATTTCATATACTTAGAAAAAGTCCAAGCAAAAATACCCGAAGTACCATGATGGTAAAAGGATTTCCGAACCCCTTTTCCGCTAAAAAAATCAATATTTTTATCCCAATATTGTTGGGCAAAAAAAGGCATTTGAGAACGAAGCGTTTCTTTATAAAAATCTTCGGCGGAGTAGTGTTTGCCTTCTCCAAACATGGCGAAAAGATCGCTGTGCGAATTGCCATTTCCGTAAGTTGCCATTTTGAGTTGCAATAAGGCATTTTGGCGAGCATTCATATCTATACAGTGTAATTCTGCGGGTTTATCCAAGAGATAATCAAGAGAGTTGCAACCAGCACTTGTTATCATTACGACTTTACTATCTGGCTGTAAGTCAAGGAGTTGCCTATCGCAACGAGGATCTTCCCAACAAGTATTATATACCAAGTTTTGGGTATGAATATAATTGAATGTTTTCGATGAAATTTGATTAATTAGGTTGTACATTTTCGTTTGGGTTTTAATAATTCATTACTTCTAAGGGGGCAAAAACAAGCTCACCATTTATGTTCAATGGTACTTTCATTTTTAGGTTGTCCTCTTTTAATTGTAGTTTTGGGTTAGGCGTACAAATCACATCATTTTCATACTCGTAGATAGACCATTTTCCAAAATTATACTCCAATGCAGTAAGGTTTTCCACCCAATCGCCAGAGTTAAGGTATGTAACGGTTTTGCCACTTCGTTTCTCTACCTTAATCGTTGGTTGATGAATGTGCCCACAAACCACATAATCTACTTCTTTTTTTAGGGCTGCTTGAATACTCAATTCTTCAAAATTTTGGATAAACTTAACGGCTTCTTTTACACTGTGTTTGATGCGTTTAGAAAAAGAAATTTTCTCCATACCCAAATAAGTACGCCAACTATTGATATAACGGTTAAGTCTAATGAGTGTATCGTACCCTAATCCACCTAATTTTGCCATCAGCTTAGTATGATTAATGCTAATATCGAAAACGTCGCCATGAAAAAACCAATATTTTTTTCCATTCACAATCAGTTCCAATTGATTTAAAATATGAATATTAGCAAGATTTAAATTACTAAATTCTCGTAGTTTTTCGTCGTGATTACCTGTAATATAATATACCTTTGTACCTAAACTTGCCATTTTTATTATACGGTTGATAACTTGCAAGTGCTCTGTGGGGAAATAGCGTTTATTAAACTGCCAAATATCAAAAATATCCCCATTTAAAACAAGCACACTCGGCTTGATATTTTTGAGGTAATCTAATAACTCTTTTGCATGACAACCATAAATACCCAGATGTACATCTGAAATAACGACAATATTGATAGCTCTTTTCATTTGCAATGATTTTTAAAACTTCTACAAAGGTAAATCCTCAACGTTATGTAATAATATAGTAATTATTAAGTTTATATGAAAATTGAGTATCATTAAATGTTGTTTTGTTTTTTAATCCGTAGATTTTGCTTCTCTTTAGCACAACATTGCAGTACACAAGCACATTTTACGACCTGTTCGCTGTAAAATATCATAGTTGGGGCAACTCCGGCATTGCGCCCAAAAAGCATCATCTTGGGTAATTTCTGAAAAAGTGGTTGCTCGGTAACCAAGTTCGGTATTAATATTTAGTACATGAAGATTGGTCGTAATACCAAATACTTTTGCTTCAGGATATTTTTGATTAGCCAATGCCAAGGCACTTTTTTTAATTTGAAGAGCCAAACCTTTTTTACGGTGTTCGGGAACAACGATTAAGCCCGAATGAGAAGCCATTTTACCACAAGACCAAAGTTGTAGGTAACAAAAACCTGCAAAATTTCCCTGTTCGTCGAAAGCAATAACCGCATCGCCATTATTGATGACTTCTTCTATTTTTTTAGGGTCTCGTTTTACGATACCTGTACCACGCAGCTTTGCCGCTGCTTCAATGTGTTCGCAAATGCTCTCAGCATAAGCGCTGTGTATAGAATTTGAAATTGTAATATGCATTGTTATATTTCATTTTATAATCACAAAGTTGAGGTATGTTTTTAAACTAAAAATAAACCTAATATTAAATATTGATTAAATTTATTATTTTGTATTTATGTTATGCCTGCACCTTTTATTCTTATGATTATTTAATGTAAATTTTACAAATTGTTTATATTTATTTTACAAATCGCCAATACCTTTGCGTCATAAAATTTTTCATGCGATAATAATTAAATGCTACTGTTCGGTAAAGGATATCAGGGACAGTAGTGTTTTTTTATTTATACACTTCTCTTAGCAATGACAAATAAATAAGTAATCATTTTTTATATTTGAATAAAGCTAATAAATATCAAAAATTTCGGAGATAAAATTAGGCTACTAAAATAAAAATCGTATTTTTGTTCAGAATTGTTTTTTGGCGTTGCGGCATTTGATTGGCTGCAATTCAATATATATAGTCGGGCTGCGTTCATTTTATAAACGACAGCCCTTTTATTTTAAAATATGAAAAAAATATACTTATTTATTTTGTTGGCATCAGGTACGCTTAATCTTTTTTCACAAAAAGATTCGATACGTACTATCTTTCTTGATAATGCCGCAGAAGATGCTATCGAAAATGTCATACTTTCTACTCAAAACGACAATGGCTTTGAGCTGAATACTTCGTATGAACATCTGGAAACCTACGCCAAAAATAAAATCAACTTAATTCAAATCCACATTCCGATATTTCGATGCCACATA
>JANMGN010000274.1:0-1631 GCA_031374645.1 Chitinophagales bacterium
CCGCCAAAATCATGGATGAACCAAATAAATTTTATTGCGAACAAAGCAACTTCACATCTAACAAAATTAAAATAATCATTTTTATTATGCAAAAACTACTATTTATCACATTATTGAGCGTTGGTGCGTCATCGCTTTTTGCTCAAAATGAACAATTAACTTTACCAGAACAAACCGAAGTTTGGATTCCTGAGGTAAAAGTAGTTGTACCAGGGACAGAAAATACTGCGCCTTCTGATGCGTTTGTTTTATTTGACGGCAAAAATACAGACGCTTGGCAACAAGCTGACGGAAAACCCATTCGTTGGAAAAATGAAAATAATATTTTGACAGTCGTGAAAGATATGGGTGATATTATTTCAAAACAATCTTTTGGCGATTGTCAGTTGCACATCGAGTGGCGTTCTCCCATAGAATCCGACGATTTGAAAGGACAACAAAAAGGAAATAGCGGTGTCTTTTTTCAAGGACGTTACGAAGTTCAAATTTTAAATTCTTATAAAAATCGTACGTATAGCAATGGTCAAGCAGGTGCAATTTACAAGCAACACGCACCTATTGCAAACGCTTGTCGCCCTGTTGGCGAGTGGAACGCTTACGATATTATTTTTAAAGCACCACGTTGGAGAGCAAATGGTTCTAGAGAAACACCAGGTTATTTTACGGTCACACATAATGGTATAGTTGTGCAAAATCATGTTGAAATACAAGGAACGACCGAGTATATCGGCGCACCAATCAACAAAGCACATGGCGAAGCACCTTTCAAGTTGCAAGACCACGGTAACTTGGTTAGTTATAGAAATATTTGGGTAAGAAGTTTGTAAAAATGCAACAATATCATCGCTACCTTTTTGTTCAATGAACATAAAAGTAGCGATTTTTTTTGTGCAACTGTAATGTATTTATCCAAATTGAGTTTTTTTTAATATTTTAATCATTTTTTATCAAATTATTCAATAAAATTAACTAAAAATAGCTTTATCTTTGCAGCACTTTTAATAAAATAGACCTAATATCACATTTTTTAATACATATTTGTACTAATATATGAAATCAATAGAACTTACTACCCTTATTATGTATTTTGCAATCGTTGGAGCGGTGCTTTCAGCGATTTTTTATGCTTTAAAATGGCATAAAACGCTTTGGATGACGTTTTTACAAAACTTTTGTGGCGTTTGGTTTATTTTTTCTGGCTTTGTAAAAGCGGTAGATCCGATTGGCACAAAGTACAAATTAGAGCAATATTTTGCTGAATTTGATACTACTTTCGCTGGTTGCGCCTTGAAAGGCCTTGCGCCAATGTTTCCTTTTTTATCAAAATATGCGCTTCCAGTAGGTATTTTTACCATTATTTTGGAGATTGTGCTTGGAGTTTTGTTGATTTTTGGTGTTCGTAGAAAACTTACGGCTTGGTTGTTTTTCGGACTGATGTTGTTTTTTACAGCACTGACAGGCTTTACTTATCTTACAGGTTACGTTCCGCAAGGGACTAATTTCTTCGATTTTGCAAAATGGGGCCCTTATGTAAAAACGAATATGCGTGTTACGGATTGCGGTTGTTTTGGCGATTTTATCATTTTAGACCCGAAAATATCGTTTTTCAAAGATTTATTTTTGATGATTCC
>JANMGN010000301.1:0-4757 GCA_031374645.1 Chitinophagales bacterium
AATAGCTGTTTTTTACTTTCTAAATCAATATGAAATTTCAAACAAAAGACGGTCTTCAACTTTTTTATAACAATTGGGAAGTAGCAAACCCTAAAACGGTTATTGCGCTCATTCATGGATTGGGCGAACATTCGGGACGCTATAATCATTGGGCAAAAATGTTTAATGAAGCAGGCTACGCTGTGGTCGGTTTAGATTTACGTGGACACGGACATTCGGACGGAAAAAGAGGATTTGTGCCTCAATACGATAGTTTTTTAGATGATATTGATGTTTTTTTAAGCGAAATAAAAAAATTATATCCAGTTTCAAAAACTATTTTGTACGGGCACAGCTTAGGCGGTGGTCAGGTTTTGAATTATTTAGTGCGTAAACATCATAGTTTAGATGCCGTTATTGCTACGGGGTCTTTTATTACGCTGGCATTTGCGCCAAATCCCTTTATGTTACTTTTAGGAAAATTGAGTGTGAAAATAGCACCAGAATTTACTCAAAGTAATCAACTTGATACAAAGGTTTTGTCAAAAGATGCAAAAGTAGTAGAAGATTATGAACATGATATTTTAGTACATGACAGGTTGAGTTCAGCACTTGGAATTAGCTCTTTGGAGGCAGGTAAATTTTTGTATAACTATAAGGGCGAAATCAAAACGCCAACTTTATTATTGCACGCAGGCGAAGACAAAACAACTAATCCCGAAGGAACGATTGCTTTTTATAACAATACGACTGGAAATAGAACACTCAAAATTTTTCCCAATCTTTTTCACGAAATACACAATGAACCTGAGCAAAAACAAGTTTTTGAGTATATCTTGGGTTGGTTAAAAACTCAAAATTTTTAAGTAATACAGAATAAAAAACCATTGAAATCTGACTGATTTCAATGGTTTTTTTACTTTTATTACTTCAAGCCATTAACCCAAGTAGCGATTTTTTTCAAATCCGCTTTTGGTGTTTTAGGTAAAGCTGCCATTGCAGGTGTATAAGTGGGCCAATTGGCTGGCTCTGGCTTATAGACTAATTCAGTGAATCGCTTTACGGTATATTGTTTTTCCCCAATTAATGTCCAAGATGGGCCAATTGCTTTTTTATCTACTTTATGACAAGAAGTACAATTGTTTTTGTCCAACAATGTTTTTATATCTGCTGGGATAGTTGTTTGTGCATTTGAAAATGTATAAAACATTGATAAACAAGCTATTACGATTATTTTTTTCATAATATTGTATTTTGATGTATTTTATAAATAATTGATTATAAGGCGTTTATAATTATTCATTTTTAATTATTCATTGCCAACTATTCTGCCAAAAATGGATATTTGTAATCAGTCGGAGGAACAAAATTTTCTTTAATCGTACGTGGCGACAACCAACGATACAGATTTAAAACAGAACCTGCTTTATCGTTTGTACCAGAAGCACGTCCGCCACCAAAAGGCTGCTGACCTACAACTGCGCCCGTTGGTTTATCATTAATGTAAAAATTTCCCGCAGAATGACGCAACTTATCTTGCGCAACATTCAACGCATAACGGTCTTGTGCAAACACTGCGCCCGTAAGTGCATAAGGCGAAGAAGTATCTACCAATTCGAGCGTTTGTTCCCATTTTTTGTCCTCATATACATATATAGTAAGCACTGGGCCAAAAATTTCTTCCACCAAAGTTTTGAAATTAGGATTTGTGGTCACGATAACGGTTGGCTCTATAAAATAACCTTCAGATTTATCGTATTTTCCGCCAGCAATAATTTCTGTATCGTCGGCATTTTTAGCAAAATCAATATAAGAAGCAATTTTATCAAAAGCACGCTCATCAATAACTGCATTTACAAAATTATCGAAACGCTCTACCGTTCCCATTTTGAAATCGCTCAAATCAGCAATCAGTTCTTTTTTTACTTCTTTCCAAATAGATTTTGCGATATAAGCCCGACTTGCTGCCGAACATTTTTGACCTTGATACTCAAAAGCACCACGGGAAAGACCTACCGCAACCGCCTTCGGAATCGCTGAACCATGTGCTACAACAAAATCTTTTCCACCAGTTTCGCCCACAACTCTTGGATATGCTTTGTAGTTGGAAATATTATTTCCTATTTCTTTCCAAAGCTGTTGAAAAACTTTTGTGCTGCCTGTAAAATGCAAACCTGCAAAATCTGGATGTTTAAAAATAACCTCGCCAGCTTCTGGACCATCGCAATAAATAAGGTTAATAACGCCTTTTGGTAAGCCTGCTGCTTCCAAAACTTCCATAATCACTGCTGCCGAATAAATCTGAGAATCAGCTGGTTTCCATACCACAACATTGCCCAACATCGCTGGAGCGCAGCACAAATTGGCTGCAATAGACGTGAAATTGAACGGAGTTAGTGCAAAAACGAAGCCTTCCAAGGGGCGATATTCCAATCTGTTCCAAATCGTTTGCGGACTTTGTGGCTGCTGTGCGTAAATATCCGTCATGTATTGTACATTAAAACGGAAAAAATCACACAACTCACAAACTGCATCTATTTCTGCTTGCATTGCATTTTTTGACTGACAAAGCATGGTCGCTGCATTCATTTTTGCACGAAACGGCCCAGCTAATAAATCAGCAGCACGCAAGAAAATCGCAGCACGGTCTTGCCAAGCCATATTTTCCCAAGCTGTTTTTGCCTCCAAAGCCGCATTGATAGCAGCTGTAACGTGTTCGCCTGTTCCTTGATTGAATGTTCCAAGCGTATGTTTCAATTCATGCGGAGGATGAATTGTTACTTTTTTATCTGTAAAAACTTCTTTATCTCCGATAAACATCGGAATATCAAGCGTTTGTGCTTTTAATTTTACCAATTCTGCTTTCAGTTCTGCTCTTTCTGATGAGCCAATTGCGTATCCTTTTACCGCTTCATTGTAAGGTGCAGGTACTTTAAAAATTGCGTTAGACATTTTGTTTAATATTGTAATTGATGTTTTTGATTTTATTTAAACGTAAAAAGGCGACTATTATTCCTTAATGCTTTCTTAAAATAAGTATTTTTATGGTTAAATGTATTTTGGAATAAATCGAACAAATGACTTATGTAAAAATCTGATAACCACATTTTTACACAAGTCATTATCATTATTAATTTTTCATTATTAACTAAAACTAAGCGTATAATTTAAAATTTTCCATATAATTATTTACAGATTTGCGAACGCTCAAAATAGCATCTTCATCGTTGATATTATTGATAACAGTATCAATCCATTCTACGACTTGTACGCAATCATTTTCTTTGAAACCCCGACTTGTAATCGCAGGCGTACCAATTCTGATACCCGACGTAACGACCGCCGATTGTGTATCAAAAGGAACCATATTTTTATTTACGGTAATGTCTGCACGACCGAGTGCCGCATCAGCTGCTTTCCCACTTACATTTTTTGAACGTAAATCAATGAGCATCAAGTGATTATCTGTTCCGCCAGAAATAATTTTATATCCTTTTGAAACCAACGCCTTTGCCATAGCTTGTGCATTATCCCGTACTTGTTCTTGATAAATTCTAAATTCTGGCAACAAGGCTTCTTGAAAAGCAATCGCTTTTGCAGCAATAACGTGCATCAAAGGACCACCCTGCATACCTGGGAAAACCGCAGAATTTAATACCGTGGACATTTTTATAAAATCTCCTTTTTTAGTCGTACGACCCCAAGGATTATCAAAATTATGACCCATCATAATAATACCTCCACGAGGACCACGAAGGGTTTTATGCGTAGTAGAAGTAACAATATGTGCAAAATCCATTGGACTATTGAGTAATTTTGCAGCAATCATGCCAGCAGGATGGGCAATATCAGCCAACAATAAAGCGCCAACTTTGTCAGCAATTTCACGGAAACGCTTGTAATCCCAATCTCTTGCATAAGCCGAAGCACCACAAATAATCAGTTTTGGATTTTCACGTAAAGCGATTTCTTCCACTTTGTCCATGTCAATCAGACCTGTTTCTTCCTCTACACCATAAAAAGTTGGACGATAGTTTTTGCCCGAAAAATTCGCTGCGTGACCATGAGAAAGGTGTCCGCCATGTGCCAAATTGAAACCCAAAGTAGTATCGCCAGGTTGCAAAAGTGCTAAGAAAACGGCTGCATTTGCTTGTGCGCCAGAGTGCGGCTGCACATTTGCGTATTCTGCGCCAAATAATTCTTTTAAGCGGCTCAAAGCGATTTCTTCTACTTCATCTACCACTTCACAACCGCCATAATAGCGTGCGCCAGGGTAACCTTCGGCATATTTATTGGTCAAACAAGTACCCATTGCATCTATAACGGGATTACTTGTAAAGTTTTCGGAAGCAATTAATTCTACGCCATGACGCTGACGTTCTAATTCTTTTTGGATAAGTGAAAAAACTATATCTTGCATAATTTAGTTAAAAATTAAAAATTAATAATTTAAAGTGATACAAATGACTGATTATAAGAAGATTATTGAAAAGATTTTAATTTTTTTATAACGTGAGCGTAAAGTTACGATATTTATGTTTTATAAATAAAAAGGAGTACTTTTTATTTTTACTTAAATTCAATTTCTACGATTTGCTCAAATTTTAAACAAATATTTAGCTGTTATGTTTTTTCAAAATAAATAAAAAAAGCACAAGTAACGAGTTACCTGTGCTTTTTTTCGCCTTGCTTGGTGTTCCCATTGAAAATCTGCTTTACCGCCTTGCGTGGTGTTTTCACCTCGCAACAACAAGGCGGTTTCTATTGCAAACATATAA
>JANMGN010000302.1:0-8043 GCA_031374645.1 Chitinophagales bacterium
ACCAAATTCTATCATCTAAATATACCAATAGTTATGAAAAAAATAATAATGTTATTTTGCTTCGCCATTTTACTAATGGCTCAAAACATGGAAGCACAAACTAAAAAGAAGCCAACAAGCAAAAAATCGACTTCTTCAAAGTCTAAATCAGCAAGTGCAAAAGCCAAAGAAAAAGAAAGTAAAGATCTCAGTACAGGCGATACTAATTCTACAAAAGAATTTTTTACAGAAAAAATGATGTACGGCTCATTTTTAAATTATCCGTCCTTTGGTCAAGGAGCTTTCAATATGGCACTTTCTCCTATGATTGGCTACAAAATACATAAAAATATTGCAGCTGGTTTGCTCACAAAATTAAATTATACTTGGCTTAGAAATCCTGTTGCGACACAAGCTCCTGTACAAATCTTAGACTTAGGGGCAGGAATCTATGCACGTGGGAAAATATTAGAAAGATTTTTGATTCATGCAGAATATGAAAGCACAAAATATACTGTCGATTTAGATCAAAATTTTAAACCTATTAAAATTAGTGAAACTTCAGTAAATGCAGGTGTAGGCTATTTGAGTGGCTGGGGCAAGTGGAAATCAGAATTTGGGATTTATTATGATTTGCTCCACAACCAAAAAGTAACAAAAGCAAGTAACGGCACAGGTAATCCAACTGCAAAAGGAAGTGCGTTTGACATTCGCATCGGTATAACCTATAATTTTTAATGACCAACTCAATTGCTACAAAAGGAGTATTTTTAATAAAAATATGAAGTCTAAAATTTTAATTATTACTTTATGTCAAGCCTTGTTTTTTGTTGCTTCTGCTCAAAAAACAAGGCTTGATACTTACATAAAAGAAGGTATCAAGAACAGTCATCAACTCAAACAAGAAAATTTTAATCTTGAAAAAAATCTTCTTGCGCTCGAAGAAGCGAAGTCACTAAAAGCTGTAAATATCAATCTTTCAGGTACTTATACGCTTGGTTATGGAGGTCGTCAGATAGAGTTTCCTTTGGGCGATTTATTTAATGGTGCGTATGCTACTCTGAATCAGCTGACCAAAACAAATAATTTTCCGCAACTCGAAAACCAGAAAATCACGCTCAATCCGTACAATTTTTACGATGTAAAATTTCGTACAACTTATCCTATTGTCAATGCAGAAATAAAAATCAATGAGCGTGCAAAAGCAGAAATGATACCTTTCAAACAAGCTGAAATCAATGTTTTTAAACGAGAATTGGCAAAAGATATAAAAACCGCTTATTTTCGTTATTTACAAGCCAATCAAGCTGTTTTTATTTTTGAAAATGGAATAAAATTGCTGAATGATTTAAAAAAAGTCAATCAAAGTTTGGTTAATAATGGCATCGGATTGACCTCTCTTTTGGTGCGTTCTAATAGTGAAATCATCAAAATTGAAGCACAGAAAACGGAAGCTGAAAACAACAAAAAAAATGCTGCCACTTATTTTAATTTTTTAATAGGAAAAAATTTTACAGAAGAAATCATAATTGATACAACGTATATTGCTCTTAATCAGCATTTTATAAAAGAAATAAAAGCAGATATAAAAAACAGAGAAGAACTGCAAAAATTACAATCAGCTGCAAAATTAAGCGAAGTTGCATTAGATTATCAAAAAGCCTATTTCAAACCGAAGCTGAATACTTTTGTAGATTTGGGAGCGCAAGGCTTCATCATCAAAAGTAGTCACTTGCCTTTTTATGCCTTCGGAGGCTTACAATTTGACTACCCTATTTATGATGCAAAACGAGATGCAAAACGGGTCGAAATGGCAAAAATGGACATCGCAGCACTCAGCGAGCAAACTCAAAATGCTGAAAATCAGCTCAATCTACAATTGTCTGTTGCTCTAAATTCTTACCTATCTGCCGTAACGATTTATGAGAGTACACAAGCACAAGTTACGCTTACAAAACGCTATTACAATGACCTCACAAAACGCTACAAAGAAGGAACTGCTTTATTTATAGAACTCAATGATGCTCAAACACAACTCCTAAACGCTGAACTATTACAATCTATTTCTCTTTCAAATGCTTGGATAAAGTTAGCGGAATTGGAACGAGTGAGCGCAGGATATGTCTTTTAGTTTTTCAGCAGGAACTTTTGTGTATAAAGTTACTGACAAGCAAAATAATTTAGTCAAAACAGGCAAGATTGAAGTGGTAAAATAAAAGTATTATTTCAAATAAAAAAAGCACCAAGTTGATACCAACTCGGTGCTTTTTTATTTTCATCTAATCTATCAAATAACGATTATTCGATACCAGATATTTCTACACGACGCTCACGAGAAGCATCAACGCTGTAAATAGAACCTTTTTTGTCTTTTGCGCTATCGCTAACACCTGTCTTTGCTTTTTCTTCGCCTTGCTTTGTTAATGACAATTTGATAGAACCATCTTTGATGTATTTAGCTAAAACACCACCGTTGTAGGCAGCCAAATAATTTTCGATAGAACTAACACGACGACCTGTAAGCGCATTATTGTATTCGCCTTTCGCCAACGGAGAAGCAAAACCTTTTACTTGTAGGTTCACTTTTTCGCCAGATTTTGTGATTTCAACCAAAGCTGCTGCTAATTTTTCCAAATCAGTCATACCTTTTTTCACGTCATTTTCAAAGAAACTAACCGTTGCTGCACCATCGCCTTTTGCTCCAAATGCGTTGCGTTGTGGATAGTAAGCATCATAAGCCTGCTGATATGTTTTAACAGTTTTCGTTGCCATAGTATTTGCATCAGGCTGATCATTGTCAAAATAAATCTCTACTGGCAAGAAACTCTTCACACCCAATTTCGTTTTAGGTGCTTCTGTAACCGTAGTAGTTGTCGTAGCTGGTTTTTTAATTTCCGTTGGAACTACTGCTTTTGGCGTTTCTTTGCATTTATTGCACATAAACCAAAGCAATGGCAACAATAACAATGGCAACAACCATCTCCAATCAAATCCACCGCCCGTTGCTGCTGGAATATCTACCGCAGGAACATCAGGAACTACTACTTTTGGTACTACTACTTTTGGTAACTCAATTTGAGTTACTGCCGCTGCAACTGCCGCCGCTGCCGCAACTGCTGCCACAGGAGCAATAGGAGCTGCTGCTACTTCTTTATGCAAACAAGAACGACCAATTTCGTTACCAGCATCATCTTTTAATACAGTATAAGAAATGCCAGGTTTTACAGTAATTACGGTATGATTAGCGTCTTTTCCACGATTATCCATTACATTTTTCATGTCACGGTCACGTAACTCAGCCGTAGGATGTCCCTCTGAACGCAATGCAACGCTGCCATCTTTTGCATAAACTGCAAAATAATATAAGCCATCTTTTTTGAAAGTTCCGAAATCAGAACCTGCCGTAATACGGTCATGTCCGAGATAATCGCCACAAGTCAAATAATCGTCTTCACGGTCAATAGCTGCTGCTGGAACAGGTATTTTCTCAATACAACTGCGTCCGATTTCTTTGCCGTTTTCATCACGTAAAATAGTATATTGGTATTTAGTACCAAATTTTTTCGTTTCGTAACGTGATTTATTTCCACGATTGCGCAAAACATCCGCTAAATCTTCGTCACGTTGTGCTGCAGTTGGGTGCGCTTCGCCACGCAAAGCAACATTTCCATTTGCATCATAAACTACGAAATAAAACTGACCATCATGCTCAAAACAAGCAACATCGCCATTTTTTTCATTAGGCGTACGACCTGCATAACTTGCACAAGGCATATAATCATCTTCTGGGTCGTGCGGTGGAGCAACTGGTGCTGCTGCCGCTTCAACTTTTGCTTCAACAACTGGTGCAGGAGCTTCTACAACAACTGCCGCTGCCGCCGCTAAACCTGCTGCCGCCATTGCTGCAACTGGAGCTGCTTCAACTTTTACTTCTTCCACTACAACTGGTGCTGCCTCAACTTTTGCTGCAACCTCAGGAGCTGGCGAATCTGTAATATGGAAAACCGCATTTAAGGCTTCCATAGACTTATACGGACAAGAACGAGCGATTTCTTGATGATTTCCAGCTTTTAGCACTACAAAATAGTAGCCCATTACTTCTTCCACCTTATAACGCTCCTTGATTTCACGGTTTTTCGCCACAGATTCTAAGCCATTGTCACGTGCGCCAGTCGTAGGGTAACCTTCCGAACGCATCAAAACAGAGCCATCTGCAACGTCTATCCAAGAAAAATAGTATTGACCATTTTCGCCTTGAAATTTTATCAAACCTTCGTGATTTGTAGTGTCGCTATGACCAGCATACGACTTACAAGCCAGATAATTGTCTTCACGACGGTCACTGCTTTTTGCATCAGGTGTTGCAACTGCCGCTGCCACAGGTGCTGCTGCTAATGCCGCCGCTGCCGCTAATGCTGCTGCTTCACGTTCCGCTTTTGCAGTTGCACGAGCTGTTGGAAATAAAGCCAATGCTGCTGCTTCCGTATCTTGTACGCAAGATTTTGCAATTTCTTGGTGATTTCCAGCTTTTAAAATAGTAAAATACTTACCACTGTGTTCTCTTACGGAATAACGCTCTTCAAGGCTACGGTTTTTAGCTACCGAAGCCAAACCGTTGTCCCGTGCGCCAGTAGTCGGATAACCTTCTGAGCGCATGATGACCGAGCCATCTTCGTCTAACCAAGAAAAATAATACTTTCCGTTGGCGTGAGAAAAAGTGTAAAGTCCAGCGTGTTCGCTTTGGTCAGATTTATTGGCATAATCATAACACGCCAAATAATCGTCATCTAAGCGTTGATCGTTTTGTGGATCTTGTGCCATATTGATAGTGTTTGTTTTTGTTTCGACGGGTTTGTCGATGTGAATATTAAAGGTTTGAATATTAGTAGTTTGTGTATTAATGGCGGTTAAATCAACGCCAAATGCAGCGGCACAGGCTTCTAAATGCTCTGCAATCCAATTAATTTGAAGCTCCATATCAGCCTCCGAAACAAAATTACGGCTACGAGCAACTTCTTGTTTATTTCCAGCTTTTACAATAAAATAGTGCTGATTATCAGCTTGTTGTCTTATTATTCTATCGCTAAAACTTAAACTTTTTAAGGTAGAAACGATACCTCCGTCACGTGCTTTTCCCGACGAATAGCCTTGGCTAAAAAGAAGCGCATTGCCATCAATATCATTGAGATGAAAATAAAAAAGTTTTGTTTCTGTATTTTTAAACGCCTCAAAACAGCTATCGCCACTTGTAGAAGCGACATCAAGATTGTACTGATTAGAAAGCGAAGTATCTTTTGTAAATTTCTTTTCTGCTTTTTTGTATAGCTCTTGAAAATCATTTACATAACCTTTGGCAAACGTTAGTGCTGCTTCTGCGTCGGCTTGCGATGCAAAATTTTTGCTCCGAGCAATTTCAACGTTGTTTTGAGATTTTACAATAAAGTAGGTTGCACCATTATTTTCTAAAAATGCAACATATTTATCTTTTGAAATATTGTTCAAAATAGAACGAACGCCACTATCTCTCGAAGTTCCCGAAGCATACTCTTGACTATATACTATGGCATTGCCTTGCGCATCGTTTAGATGATAAAAATGCTTATTTGATGCAGAACTCAATGTTTCAACACCAGATTTTCCACTGATAGACTTTTGTTCAAAATTATACGTATCTAATTTTGATGCGAAACCTATTTTAGTTGTGGCTTGTCTATTTTCCTCAAAAAGCACTTCAAAATCGGTATCTTCAAAGGCGACTTCGTACAAAGCCTTAGCAACGGTTTTTGCTTCAGCATCGCTTTCAAAATTGATACTTGTAGCTTTTACGTCAGCATCAGCAACGATTTCAAAGTAATTTACCATTCCATTATTTTGGTACTGGTAATTTGCTTCAACGGCGGCAATTGGGATAATTTCTTTGATGCCTTCTAAGCAGGCTTCGAGAGAAGGAAAAGATGGGCTACTAAAAACTGTTGCATTGTTGTCATCAACAAAACGGTAGTTAAACGTGCCACCTTGGGTAGTGTTTATCAGAAATCTCATAGTGTAAAGGTAAGGTGTGTTAGTAATCTCGGTACAAATATAAACTTTATTTTTTATTTCATAAAATTTTGTTAATATTTTTTATAATTTTTTTTTAATTGAAAAAATACTGTTATTCAAATTTTTATTTTACATATTTGAAATAAAAAATTTATTATTACTAAAATAATACTAAAAAACAAATAATGAAGTTATTTCATTTTTTTTAAAGTAATTATTAGCATATATATTACGCAATTTGTTAAAATAGTAACGTTTTTTTAACAAAAAAATACTACTGGTTACTTTTTTGAAATAACGGCTTCTAAATATTCAAATAATTTGTTTTTTTGCTTAGAATGATATAAGTTTGTGGAGTGTAACTATGAGTATCGGCCACTACATTTAAGTAATCAGCAGTTTCCTCGCAAAAATTTTAACAAGAAATAACTAAAATCATGAAATATATCTTAACATTTTCAATTTTTCTATTTGGGACATTTACACAAGCTCAAACTTATATCTCGCCAATCATAGGAGTTGATTTTATGAAAATAGAAACCAAGTACAATACTTGGTTTGCATCAAGAATTTTTAATGTCAATCACAAAGGATTTTCTATCAAAAGCCCATTTTTAGGTATTAAAATCGAACAAAACATTACAAAAAAGTTAGCTATATCGTATGAAACAAGCCTTACTCGAAAATCAGTGAATGTTGCAGTTGGTCCGCAGGACTTAGTAATTGATAACATAAAATTCAATTATTTGCGTAATAACCTGAGTTTATTTTATAAATCCAATAAATATTTAGTAACAGGAATTGGGTATGATTTTAACCTAATAAAAAACTTACAATATTTCCCTTATGGCGAATATTATCGTGGCAAACGCTTACTATATGACCATGGTGTTTCGCTAAGAATGGGAGCAGAAATCAAAAATTTTCAACTGATGGCTTATTTTCACAAAAGCCTGCACTTTAATAAAAACGATTACTCTGATATTTTTAATATTAACTCCTTTGGGATTTGTACAGGATATAGATTTCGAGTATTTCATAAGAAATCTAAAAGTAGCGATTGTCCAAAGTTTTAGAAAAGATACCAAAAAAAACCGCATAGCAAAATACATTTGCTATGCGGTTTTAAAATTTATTAAAAAAGTAAAATTACTTACTATTATATAGCGTCATACGCTTTTGCCAAATAAGTAAATACGAAAGGCAACATTACCCAAAACCACTCATTGTGGTTTGAAAGTAATATACCTACCATAATGGCAGTGGAAACGCCAAAAATCATCCAATAAGAGCGAGTTTGAGCTGGTGTATTCATAACGATGTATTTTTAAAATGTCTTTAAATCAAAATTTCGATGCAAAGTTATAATACTTAACGCTAATTAACAAATAAACTCAAATTATTTTTGTACCTTTGCGGCGTTTTTAAAAGTTACAATATCATAAAATGCTCAACGCAACAAATATTTACGTTCAATACGGCGACAGAATTTTACTAAACAACATCAATCTTGTTATTGGAGATAGAGATAAAGTTGGTTTAGTTGGTAGAAATGGTGCAGGAAAATCCACCATGATGAAAATTTTGGCAGCGTACGAAAATCCGCAACAGGGTCAGGTCGCTCGTCCGAATAGCTCTACAATTGGTTATTTGCATCAAGATATGATGCTTCCGAAAGGAAAAACTGTGATGGAAGAATCGCTTACCGCTTTTGAGGAACTCAAAAAAATGGAAGCTAAACTACATGGCGTAGAGCAACAAGTTGCCGAACGTACCGATTACGAAAGTGATTCTTACATGGATTTGCTCGAAGAATTAGCTGACCTTTCTGACCGTTTTAGTTACATGGATGGCGATACGATGCAAATTCAGGTAGAAAAGATTTTGACGGGTTTGGGTTTCAAAAATAGCGATATGGATCGCTTGACTGACGAATTTTCGGGCGGTTGGCAAATGCGTATTGAGTTGGCAAAAATGTTGTTGCAAAAACCTACGTATATCCTTCTCGATGAGCCTACGAAC
>JANMGN010000330.1:0-14577 GCA_031374645.1 Chitinophagales bacterium
AAAACTAGACAATCGAATAAGTGCGACACTGTCGCACTTATTCGATTGTCTAGTTTTATTTTTCAATCAATCCTTTCAATACATTTGTCAGCGCAGCAATATTGAGCGTTTTGTCTTTGCCGAGTTGTTTTTTCAAAATCAATGCTAAGGTATTGATTTCTTCACTTTTCTACTTCGGAATTATGATTGTTTTCTTAGAACTACTGCCAAATGAACTTATTTCTAATCGAAATACTTCTTCTGTTTCGTTGTGATTTTCTTCTGAAAGGTTCGTCAAACTATCTAATTCTAAGATAGTATTTTTGAATTTATCATATAAAACCAACTCGTCATCATCTTTTATAACTGCCAGGCTTTTGCCAAGTAACGCCTGTGTAATAGAAATAAGCCAAGCGTCTTTGTCTTCAATCTGACTATCAAGGCGCATGATAAACGTCTTTTGCGCAGGAATTAACAAGTGTTTTTTCAAGTTTAAAAAACGCTCTTGTAGTTTCTTTTTGTAGCCTTGATAAGGCAATTGCTCATAAATAATCTCATTGCAAATGAACATTTCTAAGCGATTGACCAATTCTGAATAGCTTGTACGCAGCTCCCGAATAGCATCTTGCAAGGCTGTTACATAATCTTCTAAGGCTTGTTTGTCCTTTTGCAATTCTGTGATTGTAAAGCCAAGAGCTTGTGGAAAATCTTCAAAAAAACGTCTTTTCAGGGTCTTTTGACTTCACGATTGCTTCCCGCAAAACGAAGGTTTCTTTTCGTAAGCGTTTTGTATGTTTCGAGTATTCGGGTAAATCTTTGTAAAAAGTAAAAAACGGTTTGAGCGTTTCAATAAAATTAGTATTACTTGCTTCTTCGATGTCCGCTTGATTAAGTAAGGTTCGATAACTATTAAAAATATCTAACCGAACGCCTTCAATGTCAAATGCTTTGATTTCGTATTCGCTCGGGCGTTTGTTGATAAGTTCTAAAATCTCATCATTCAGAATAGGAATATACATTGCATTGTGAAACAATGCATAATCATTGCGCTTGATAAACAAGTACGAAGGTAACCAAAACTCAATAAAACCTTGCTTCAATTTGAACGGTTGTACTTGCAAGGCTTCGACTAATTCACTTACTTTTACACGGTTTTTCTTTGTTTTCTCTAAAAAATCATCACAAAATGACCAAAGTTTTTCAAAAGTAGAACCTTGTACTAAGCTAATCGCCTGTGTCGGATTAAATAAATTAGGAACTAAGCCATTTTCTTTTAATAGCGTTAAAAAAATCGTTTTGTCGGGCGGAAATTTATCATTCGAATAGCCAAAGTCTAATTGATTCCACTTGCGAGAAATGTTTTGAATGTATAGTTTTTTTGCTGTAAAAATCGAAGAACTTAGTTTGCTTCGGTTCACTAATTCATTTCTGAAATCAGGTGCAGCATGATAAACATCGTGGCAAATTTCAGACAATTTATGATTGAACTTGCGTTTTGTAGCAAAATTGCAAAATTTTTCTCTATATAACCAAAGCACTTTATTGTTTGGCGTAAAGAGGTTCTGAACAATGTACTCATTCAATAAATTTTCTCTATTTTTCTGAATTTCACGTAATTCTTTGTGTGCAACTTTATCTTCGGTAGGCGTAATTTCAATCGCTTTTCTTACTTTTTCAATCTCAAAAATAATTTCTTTTATTTCTTTTGAATTGATATAATAACCATAAATAATCGCTCCTTTTTGTCGGCTCGATATTTCTTGTAGCTTATCCGTTTCAAGTTTGTCATTGAAAATCAGGTTAATATAACCGTCAATATCGCCATGCGGCACTAAATTTTCTCGTGGCTCTTGCGAAATAATAAACTCAAAAATACGAGGCGTTCCTGTTTTATAATAATATTCTTTTGCAAAAACAGGCGTAAGTTCAAAATAGCGATTGAGCAACGTTGAAATATCTGTAATTTCTCCTACAAGATTTGCAGCGGCGTTCATTACCGTAGGTAAATCAAGGTCAGTTCCTTCAAAAACGATGAAACGATTGATGTATTTACGATAGAAAATGAGCTTTTTTTCTTCTAATTTTGCCAATATTACACTTGCATCAAAGCCTAAACAAGTTTTAGCATAATTTAATGCAAAACTATGTTCCAATTTTGCACCTTTTGAAGCAAAAATATTGAGCAAACCAAGTGTTTTGATTATTTTTTGAGCATCCTCTAACTCGTCGCCTTCAAAATGTAATTCTAACCTTTCTAAAACGTCTTTGATGTTTGTCCAAGCAGAAAAATCAGTATTACTTGTTGAGCTTAAAAAGCTATAAAAATTGAAACTTAGGTAATCAAAAACATTTGCAAGGTTATAAAAACTATTGGTTTTGTTGTCATATTTATTAATGCCCGAATAATCGCCGCTTGATAAAAACGAAAATAGAGAGCGTTCATTTTGTCCATATTTTTGCAATGCCAAAGTCAAAACATAAGCCGAAAGCATATCTAAGGGATATATTTTTTGACTGATGCTTGTTCTAAATTCTTTACTTATTTTGAAGGCATTTGTTTCTAAAAAAATCGTATTCGCTTCTTTTATTTTTTTGTCATCTATCTGAAAATCAGCATTTTGGCTCAATTGCTCCGAAGCTAAAAAGATTAATTGCTCAACAGGTTCGTTGAAGGTAATTTCCTCAAAACGACCTTTTACTTTTGTCCATTCTTGTTTTTGAGCATCAGCCAAACCAAAAGCATAGGCATCAAAATTTTGGTGTACAGTTGTAATCAATAAAATATTATGGTCAGGATTATTGATAAATTCTGCAAATTGTTGAAAAAAGTACAACTCTTGCTCAGGCGAATTTTTAGCGGCATATTCTAAAAATTTACCAAATTCATCAACGACGATTAGTAATAAAGGGCGTTCTTTTCCAAGCGCATGATAGCGTTGAAAAATTTCTGCAAAAATGTTTTTGTAATTGCTATTATCGCCTTCAATACCAAAATACTCAGCCAAACAAGTTGCAAAAGACTTATATTCGCCAACTAAATTGATAATTTCGCTTTTCGCTTCTTGCAAATATTTTACTTCAAAAAAAGGTTTATTTCCTTTGATACTTTGCTGCAAAGCCCAAAGAAATGACGATTTGCCCGTTCCATAAGAGCCAATAATGTTAAACGAGCGTTTTCCTGTTCTAAATTCATTGACTATTTTATCCACTGCCCGTTGTGCATTAGGCGTAGGTTTATAATTGATGTTTCGGTCAGCATCACGAATAATATTTACCGAAGGCGTATAATTATTTTGCATTGTAATAGTCTTTAAGAATAGAAAAAGGGGTTCTTTTTTGCGTTTTGAATTGGATTTCTTTCACTCCTGCATCATCTTTATACACCAACTCATTTTCGTACAAATTCATCAAATTTTCAAATTTATTGACAATTCCTGTTTGATTGACACCGAAAATTACACCAAAACCATTAATTTCCGTAGCAATTGTTTGTAAACTAATTGATTGCCCGTAACTTTCGTTTTCCGTAAGGGCATAATAACACAACGCATCAGGAATTGTCCTTTTTTCGCTATCTTCAATCACAAAAACATCATCTTTTGGTCGTTTGATGATTTTTATCAAGTTCAATTCCGTCAAAAGTCCGCCGATGACATCTTCTCTGTCTTTTGAAGTTTTGTCATTGAGATACATTTTTGTAAAAACGGTAAAATCATCATTTAGTGTATTTTCAGAAATTCTTGTTTCAAATTTATTTTGAACAAATTTTATAAAATTTTCTTTTGAAAATTCAATTTTTTGTCGGCGCAACTCATTGAAAATCAAATAATAAGCCGAAGCGTGACCTTTTTTTACTAAATGATAGTGTAGTAACCAAAGCGTTCCTTCATCTTCTAAATATGGGTCCCAGCCTTCATCATCTAATAGGTTTTTCGCTAATTCAGTCAATTTATCATCATTATCCAACATATCAAATGCACGCATCCAATATCGAATAGACGACACCATATTTTTACCAACGCCAAGTGTTACCACCGCATCAGGATTATTAAACGAACCATTATTTTTAACAAATTCGTAGCCTTTCTTGAGCCAAAGACTGCGGCAAGCAAAGGTATCGTGACCTGAAAAGGTAGGTTTGATGTAAGACATAGTATATTTTAAATTGCAAAGATAGATAAAAATCAAAGTTATTTCAAATTTTCAATACAGATAAAATAAGTGTATATAAGTTTTTGATTTTAGGATACTTCATAATGGTGCAAAAAAATTTCAATTAATTTTCTCTATCGTAGTAATCTTAAAATGTAACAAATAGTATATGATTTAATTTTTGCTCCAAAATTTCTTTATATCAGATTATTTTCTGAACTTTACCCGAATATTATTTTTCAAAACATTAAACTACACAAAATTATGTCAAATATTTGGGCAAGAAAATCACTCGCATCTATTTTAAAACAAGCTGCGGATTCTGAAAAAGGATTGAAAAGAACACTTGGTGTTTGGAATTTGGTAGCACTTGGTATCGGTGCAATTATCGGTGCAGGACTTTTTGTTCGTACTGCAAGTGCGGCTGCCCAAGCAGCTGGCCCTGCCGTAACGATTTCTTTTATAGTAGCAGCTATTGGTTGTGCTTTAGCTGGACTTTGTTATGCTGAGTTTGCAGCTTCTGTTCCTATATCGGGCAGTGCTTACGCCTATGCGTATATCACAATGGGTGAATTGGTGGCTTGGATTATTGGCTGGGCATTGGTCATGGAATATGCACTTGGTGCAGCAACTGTTTCAATTGCTTGGAGTGAGTATCTCAACAAACTACTGAACGGTGCAATACCCTACGAATGGTGTCACTCTCCTATGGAAAGCGTTATAGATGCTTCGGGTGTTACACACCATGGTATTATGAATATACCTGCTTTGTTTATCCT
Organism: Chitinophagales bacterium; assembly: GCA_031374645.1. Classification (GTDB taxonomy): domain Bacteria; phylum Bacteroidota; class Bacteroidia; order Chitinophagales; family Saprospiraceae; genus CANHEE01. Next base: position 4,911 of record JANMGN010000330.1, read on the forward strand.
ACTCGTTTTGACTTTACTATTGATTCGTGGAACAGATAAGTCAGCTACTGTAAATGCAATAATCGTATTTCTGAAAGTTGCTATTGTATTGGTTTTCATAGCAGTTGGCTGGCAATTTATTGATGTGGCAAATTACGCACCTTATTTTATCCCAGAGGGAACACGTCCTGTTTTAGATGCTGACGGTGGTACTTTGATTAGTTATGATAGTATTTTCAAGCATGGATATGGCGGTGTTTTAGGTGGCGCAGCAATTGTATTCTTTGCGTTTATTGGTTTTGATGCTGTTTCTACTACTGCACAAGAAGCTAAAAATCCTGGTCGTGATATGCCAATAGGTATTATGGGTTCATTGGCGGTATGTACTGTATTATATATACTTTTCGGTCACGTACTAACGGGTGTGGCAAACTGGACAGAATTTGCTGACCCTTCACGAGGAAAAGAGGCATCAGTTGCTTATGCTATTTCAGCACACATGCCTGGTTACGAATGGTTAGCAACAATGGTTACTGTTGCAATTTTAGCTGGTTTTTCTTCTGTAATTTTAGTGATGTTATTGGGACAATCACGTGTATGTTTCTCAATGGCTAATGATGGTTTATTACCAAAAATATTTTCAGAAGTACACCCAGAATATCGTACTCCTTATAAGTCAAACTGGATTGTATTTGCTTTTGTAGCAGCTTTTGCAGCATTTATCCCTGGTCACATGGCAGGAGATTTGACTTCGTTCGGAACGCTTTTAGCATTTGTTTTGGTATGTATTGGCGTATTGATTATGCGTAAAAATTTACCAAATATGGAGCGTCCGTTTCGTACTCCTATGCCGTGGTTGGTTGCTCCTTTGGGTGCATTGATTTGCTTAGGGATGATTGTAGCAATTGATGTATTTACCTTGAAAGTAGCTGTTGCTTGGATGGTCCTTGGCTTAATTGTGTATTTCGGATATAGCCAACACCATAGTAATTTGAATAAAGATAATTAGTAAATAATTGCTATGCTTTCTCTAAAATGCGATTGCAAAATAAAAACCCTAGACTTTTATAATGAAAAGTTTAGGGTTTTTTATAGGTACTTTAAATTTTTATTAGTGCCCAATTACAAAACCATTGGGTAATACAGACCCTTTTTTGACTACCACTATTCCGTCTTTTATGGTATATAAAGGGTGATCTTTGTTTTCTAAATGCTCACCGCCTACAATACGAACGTCATTTCCGATGCGACAATTTTTATCAATAATGGCATTTGTGATATAACACCGATGCCCGATACCAATAAGCGGTATTCCCTTTTCGGCTGCTATTTTCATTTCTTCCAAATTTTCGTACATATCGCTGCCCATAATATACGAGCGTGAAATGGTTGTTGCTGTACCTATTCGAGTACGAATTCCTATCAAAGAGTGCTCTATTCTCGACGCTAAAATAATACAACCTTCTGCAATAACCGTTTTTTCAAAAGTAGTACCACTGATTTTTGTTGGTGGCAACATTCGAGAACGTGTATAAATCGTTTGGTCGCTATCAAAAAGATTAAACTGCGGAATATCGGCTGTAAGTGCCAAATTTGCTTCGTAAAACGAATAAATATTTCCAATATCTGTCCAGTAGCCTTCAAATTGATAACTTACTACGGAGCGTTTTCCGACATTGGAAGGGATTATTTCTTTACCAAAATCAGTTGCGTCTTTCATCTCATCTCGTAGGAGGTCGAATAAAAGTTTTCTATTAAAAATATAAATACCCATAGAGGCAAGGTAATTTCTACCTTGACGTTGCATGGTTTCGCCTGTATCACTTGTCCAATCGTTTAAAATTTCTTTTTTAGGTTTTTCTATAAAAGAAGTGATAAAACCATTTTCGTCAGATTTTAAAATACCAAATTCTGGTGCTTCTCGGTCACCAACAGGAATAGTCGCAATAGAAATATCTGCACCTTTATCAATGTGATTTTGGAGCATAAGGCGAAAATCCATTTGATACAATTGGTCGCCCGAAAGAATTAAGATATGCTCAAATTCATGTGTTTCTAAGTGATGTAAAATTTGTCGTACAGCATCTGCCGTTCCTTGAAACCAAGTTGGGTTATCAGGTGTTTGCTCTGCTGCCAAAATATCTACGAACGCCTTGCTAAAAGAGCTGAATTGATACGTATTTTTGATGTGTTTGTTGAGTGACGCAGAGTTAAATTGGGTAAGTACGAACATTCTGACTACATCAGAATTCATACAGTTTGAAATCGGAATATCCACCAATCTATATTTTCCTGCAATCGGGACGGCTGGTTTAGACCGTGTAGCTGTCAGCGGCGAAAGTCGAGAACCTGCGCCACCGCCCAAAATTACTGCAATGGTATTTTTACTAATATTTTCCATAATTATAGTGTAGTTGGTTAGTTTTTTATTTTATAGCATATTTTTCAAAAAAATATCCTAATTTCGGCTTAAGCATTTCTATAAACTTGCTCGTAGCGGTCTTGACTGCGTTCCCAAGCGTTATCTATATCCATTATTTTTTCACGAATATAATTAAAACGCTCTTGGTCACGGTAAAGATTCAATGCACGATGAATAGAAATAACAATATCGTCTTGGCTTGCGTGGTTGAATCTGATGCCGTAACCTCCATTGTCGCCAAAATCTATTACGGTATCTTTCAAACCGCCTGTACTTCGTACCATCGGGATAGTTCCATAGCGAAGAGCGTACATTTGGTTTAGTCCGCACGGCTCAACACGACTTGGCATCAAAATATAATCGGCTGCTGCGTAAATCCTGTGACTTAGTGCTTCATTGTAACCAATAAAGCAATTGTAAATGCCTGGACAAAGGACTTTGAGATGATTTAGTTTATTTTCTACATCAGTATCGCCAGAACCCAAGACCAAAACATTGATTTTGCCTTGCGTTTCGTACATTGCCCTGCCCAATGCTTCGGGCAATAAATCGCCACCTTTTTCAGCAACTAATCTACCTATAAAGACAATTAAAGGATTACTTTTGTTTAGATTAAAAAGTTCGCAAAGCTCATCTTTATGTCGTTTTTTTCCAACGTGTATATTTTCTTTGTTGTAATGATGCGCTAAATAAGTATCTGTTTGAGGATTCCAAATTTCACTGTCTATACCATTCAAAATACCATGACATTTATGATGAACACTGCGAAAAAGACTTTCTAATCCGTTCGCTTTTTCCATCAACTCGTACATATAAGATGAACTTACCGTCGTTACCGCATGAGCGCAACGCACAGCCGAAGCCATCGGGTTTATCACACCGCTCCATTCTAAAAGCCCTGCTTTCCATTGATCAAAATGAGGTAATAGACCACTTTTTGCCCAAGAAAACCAACCTTGATAAACGCCATTGTGAATAGTAAAAATAGTTTTCACCTTATTTAATCGCTGAAAACGATAACAATATTGCGTCATAAAAGGTACTAATGCGGTATGATGATCGTGGCAGTGAATAATGTTTGGCTGATGTTTCCATTGTGAAATCCAATCAAGTGCAGCGATTTGAAAGGCTAAAAAACGCTCCGTATCGTCACTTTCAGAATAGACATTATCTCGATTCGTCAAACCATCTATCAAAATACAGTATAAATCAAAGCCTAAAACATTGTTTTTTTCTTTCAAAACCTGATAATGTAGTCTTTGTCCTGCAAAATCAATATCGCACTCGTGTTCGGTGCGCCATTCGTTTTGGTGCATAAATTTAGTGTTGTAAGCTGGCATAACCACCTTTGCAATATGCCCCGCTTTGCATTGATATTTTGGCAAAGCACCTACAACATCGCCCAGCCCGCCAACTTTTGCAACGGGATAACATTCGGCACTTAGATGTACGATTTCCATAGTTTATTTTTTAAATTAGAATGTATTTTGATTGTTTAAAAATTACATTAATTGATATTCTTCTAACTGAAATAAAGCTCGGTAAAAATCTGCTAAACGCCATTTGATATTATTTTTTTTCATTTCATCATTAGGTGCAGCAAGGTATTCGTTCCAGCCATTTGTCCAATAATAATCTTGCGCTTGATTGTAAGTTAAAATATTTCGTAAACTTGTTTTTATTGCTGGGTCAAGTGCTAAGATAGACATTCTCGCCGTCATTTCATCTATCATACCATTAGGCGTAGAAGGATTTTTGAGTGTTTTTGTAAACTCAAATAAATCAATGCCTCCTTCGTGCATAAACCATGTACCATAGCCCCAATAGAGCATCGTATCTGCATTTTGCGCACGTTTTGGCAACGAAGCGGTATTTATCCAGTAGTGATCAAGGGCTGGTTTTTGATACCAAGCGGGCCAACCTGCTACATTCGGAGGGTCGCCAATCGCTTGCAACATATCGCTTGTCCAATAATAAAGACTTGCGTACGTATTGTGATAATTCGCATAATCTGTTTTTGCAGGAAATTTTACTTTGAAATTACGGCATAAACCAACTACATATTCCAAAGGTGTTTTCAACATTGCGCCTTGATTTAGTACATCAAAAAAATGCTGACTTTTCAATAATTTTTCTAAAACAGGCTTTACATCATAATTGCTTTTTCTCAATAAATCTGCCAAAGGTGTTATGATAATTTGCTCTGTAGTATCGTCTATTTTTGAATAAACAAAATAACGATACAATTTTCTACACAGGTGCTTTGCGGTTTCGTTGGCGTTAAAAATCATATCAACCATTTCGTCGAGTTCTTTTTTTCCGTCCGTACCCGTTTTTCCTTTTATAATCGTATTGTTGTAAAAAGCCGAAAATTTCTTATCTGCCGTATCGTGTGCATTCACATCAAAGTAGGCATTTGGTTTGCTATACTCTGATTTCCAGCCAGTTAGCACTCTTGCTGCAGCTTTTACATCTTCTTCTGTATATTTTGAACCACTTTCTTTTCCTACACAAAAAAGCTCTTGCAACTCACGTGCATAGTTTTCATCAGGCGAATTTTTATCGTTAAAAGTGCCATTGAGGTAAAAAAGCATAGCTGGGTCAATCGAAATTTCTTTGACAATCGTCTTGAAATTGCCCAAAGCATTGTTTCTCAACGTCATCAAATACTTATAAGAAAAACGAGCATCATAAACCAAAAACATTTGTATAGGAATATGATTTGACCAAAAAAAGGTCATTTTTTCGTGAATACTTGGCGTTTGATGTATTAAATTATCCAACCACCACGCTTTCAAGGACATATTGCGATAATATTCTACTTCTAAGTCGAAATCTGCATTTACAAATGTATCGCCTAATTTTACGTATTTATCATTTGCAGCGATGGTTTTGTCCACCAGTTTTTTGTCTTGGTCATTAGTACCTTCATAATCCTTGTATGTAACGCTGTAATTATTTAGAGGCGGTGCAGGTGCAGGAGTACTTTTCAATAGAAAATCTACGGCTTGCGAAGGTGTCATTTTTGTAAAAACAGCGACATCGGCAGGTGTTGCACCAAACATAGTACGACGCAAAAGATGATAAATTTCTGCTTCTTTGAAATTACCAACATAAGGGTCTAAACCAGATAGTACACCTCTGAAAGGTACGTCTTCTGCTTGCGAAAGGGCTTGTTTTAGTCCGAGAAATACTCGGCGAGACATGGTATTTGGCATGGTATAGTATCTTTAAAATTACCTGATTAGTTCTTAACGCCTAATGATTACAAAGTAAGGTATTATTTTATAAATAAACAAATTATAGGTTGTAAAAATTGTTTTTTATATTGATTGCAAAAATAAATTTTGAATAATCTGATTTCTAATAGAAACTTATTAGTTTGAGGTTTATGTAAAAAATAAAACTAATTTATAGTGAATCAGAGTTTATTTTTTTTGAAAAATTCATCTAAAACGATATTAATCAAAGGTGTTTCGTAGCCTTTTTGATGCACATAAGCGAATAATTTTACACGGAGTTTGTAATTATCTTCTTCTTGAAGTAACTCACTTTTTTTTCTCACCAACTCTTGAAGTGTTTTTAAATAATCTTCTTCTGATATTTCTTCCATTGCTTTTTTTAGACAATACGCTGAAATTTTGTGTAATTTGAGTTCTTGTTTTATCCGAATCCTGCCCCATCTTTTTACATTGAATTTTCCCCTTGCAAATGCTTTTGCAAAACGCTCTTCATTCAAGAAATTTTCTTGAATCAGCTCTATTAAAACTTGGTCAATCGTATCTCCATAAACGCCAATTTCAATCAATTTTGAGCGTACTTCATTATGCGAACGTTCTTGATAAGCACAATAGCGTTGCATTTTTAGCACAGCCGTAGCTGCATCGGTATATTTATATGTTTTTTTTTCCATGCTAACATTCGGCAACATTCACAGAAACTGCCAAGCCGCCTTCTGATGTTTCTTTGTATTTTGAGTTCATATCCAAAGCTGTTTTCCACATTGAAAGTATCACTTCATCAAGCGAAACTCGTGCGTTTTCGGGGTCGCTTTCAAAAGCAATATTGGAAGCGGTTATGGCTTTCATTGCGCCCATAGAGTTGCGTTCGATACAAGGAATTTGCACCAAACCGCCGATAGGGTCGCAGGTCAAACCAAGATGATGCTCCATTGCGATTTCGGCTGCCATCAAAACTTGCCCAACCGAGCCGCCAAGTGCTTCGGTTATACCTGCTGCTGCCATACTCGAAGATACGCCAATTTCTGCCTGACAACCACCCATTGCTGCTGAAATCGTCGCTTTTTTCTTAAAAAGTGTTCCGATTTCGCCTGCTGTGAGCAAAAATCGTATTATTTTTTCGTCTGTAAAATTTTCTATAAAACAATAAGCGTACATCAAAACGGCTGGTAAAACGCCTGCCGCACCGTTTGTAGGAGCTGTAACAATGCGCCCAAACGAGGCATTTTCTTCATTTACTGCCAAGGCAAAACAGCTTATCCATTTATTTATATTGGTAAAATTAGTGCCAGTTGAACGAACAGCTCGCACCCATTTTTCTACGGAATCATATTGTGTATCGTACAAAAGATGTTTATTTATCTTTGCTGCACGACGTGCTACATTCAAGCCGCCAGGCAAAATTCCTTCCCTATGACAACCTCTGTAAACAGCATTTTTTATTTCATTCCAAAGTATAAGACATTGATTATCAATATCTTCTGAGCTGCGCCAAGTTTGTTCATTGAGTTTTACTAAATCTGAAATACGTATATTTTTTGTTTTGCAATGTCGCTCAATAGTCGCTGCATCATGACAAGGAAAAGGTGTTATAATTTTTATGGTTGTGTCTGTACTATCTTCTTCTTGAACAACAAAACCGCCGCCGACAGAATAATATTTTTCTTCAAAAACAGTATCTGAATCGAGCCACGCTTGAAATAAAAGGCCGTTGGGATGAAAAGGCAAAGATTCTTCAAAGTTAAAAACTAAATCGTTGTCGTAATCAAAAGCTACTATTTTATTTTGTGTAACATTGATTGTTTTTTCTCGCTTAATACGTGCTACTTTTTCGTCCACCAAATTGGTATTAATTAAAGTATAATCTTCGCCATCTAAACCCAACAGTATGGCAATATCAGTACCATGTCCATGACCTGTTTTTGCTAATGAGCCAAACAATTCTACTCTGATTTGTAGCGTTTTTTCTAATAAATGTAGTTTTTCAAGGCGTTTAATAAAAAGCTCAGCAGCTTTCCAAGGCCCCATGGTATGAGAACTCGAAGGACCAATACCGACTTTGATAATATCAAATACGCTGATGGAATCCATGGTTGTGGTTGGTTGGTTAGGTTGATGTTTTGATGAAAAAAATATTATAAAGCCTATACGATTACGCATATCACTATAAAAGGTCGAACCTACGGCTTTTTTATTTTGCTACATTTAGTAGTATAATTGACAACAGAAATACTTTATACTCAAATACTTCTTACTTATTTTGTCCAACGTACGCAATACATTTCAATTCTATCGCAATAGGCGTTGGCAAAGCATTGATAGCTACGGTAGTTCTACACGGTTGGTTGGTGGTAAAATATTCCGCATAGATTTTATTGTAGGCATGAAAATCACGTTTCATGTCTATTAAAAAAACAGTAACATCTACCAAATCTTCCCAGTTTGCGCCACTTGCTTCGAGAACAGCTCTTACATTTTTGAAAACAGAATGACATTGCGCTTCAAAATCAAAAGCTAAAAAATTACCACTTGCGCTTTGTTGAAGCCCAGGAATACCGTCATTTTCGGCATCACGAGGACCGATTCCTGACAGAAATAATAAATCGCCTACTCGTTTTGCGTGCGGATATGCGCCTACTGGTTTTGGTGCTGTATTGGTATGTATTGTTTGCATAAAATGAAAAATTTTGTTTTTTAACACAAATTGCTGGAATTAACAAATTTTACCAATCGTGATTGAAAAATTAAATCAAGGTTTTTTACTTCTCTTTCCACCATTTTTGAGCTACTTTACCATAAGTTAAGTATATTTTATTGAAACAGAGCATATATACATTTATTAAAATTCCAATGACGAATGTTCCTAAAATAAGCAAAAAGATGGTTTCTATTAGTTTTATTAGGTTAAACCCTTTTTTTACCCTTTCACTAAAAAGTAAGACTAAAAGTGTGGCTACTATACCTGCGCCTATCGCTATATCCACCTTAGATGGCAACGTTTTTAAATAGAAATTAATAATCAAACCGACAATAAAAGCACTTGCAAAGATGTATGAAAATACCTTAACGGCAAAGTTTATTTGCAATACTTTTCCGAAAAGAATACTCGACATTTTTAAAACGTTCGTAAATCTTCCATCAGATTCTGGATGTAACATCTCTTTTGCAACACTAAAAAAACGCCATTCTTGCGCTGCTGCTTCCATAATTTCTTCACCTTGCCTAAACTCATGTTTTGTCATTTGATAGCCGCTATACATGAGTGCAAAAGCCTCTTGTTCCGAAAACGCATCAAGGTCTGTCCTTATTTTGGAAATCAAATTTTGTATATTGGCATCAATTTCATAAGGTGTAATACTTTTTTTCTCAAAATCTGTACCCGAATTTAGAAAATGCAACGGTTCATCGCAGCCGTACCAACTTATTGGCATTGGATAAAGATTTTTCCGAAGGTGCATAAATTTTAAGTTACTCAGTTGCGCACTGCGGTAACGAGTAGAAATTTCCATAAATTCATTTTCTCGAATACGCTCTTGTAAAATTCCGTTCGTGCGATTAATCGTATAAAGTGGGCCCGCATTTAGAATTGTATTTTCTTCTGAAAGTTGCCCACTTGCATCACTGACAATCATAAATTTACATTCTTGTTCTATCAAACTCGAAATGCCTTGATTGTCGTGAACGCCACCGTCCACAAGTTTCAAATCTACATCAGGATACAAATTGGGCATAGAAAACGCTGCAAAAAGCCCTGGTACACAAGACGACGACGCTACAGCATAACCCAATCTAAAATTACGATACGCCTCTGGTGCATCACTATAATACATGCGTCGAAGGCGACTTTTCATATCGATTTCAGGCTGCAAACTTGCAGGCGGTTCGCCCATCCAAGAAGCTGTAAATTGCCAATTGTGTCCTGTATTGAGGCTTGTTGCGTTTAAAACGAGGTTTGGAACTTTGTTTCGCCTGTACCAATTGTCTTTTTTTATACTAAAATCCAAAATTGGTGCGACGTTATCTTGTG
>JANMGN010000333.1:0-5990 GCA_031374645.1 Chitinophagales bacterium
AAACTCATCCTCGAGTTTGGTCAGAGATTCCTCAAAAAGGAACTCCTTTTTTATTTGAAACAAGTGAAAAATGATAAGAGAACAAAATCATACAATCTCAGCAACTGTGGAAAATCCTGATTTGGGACAAAACACTAAACGCATCGCAATTCAAGGTATTCGGGGTGCTTTTCACGAAATTGCTGCAAGACGGTATTTTGGGAACGATGCCAATTTGGAAATCGTAGAAGCAACTACTTTTGACGATTTGGTAGAAATGACATTTGTAGGAAAAAATGTTGATGCAGCACTGATGGCGATTGAAAATACAATTGCTGGTAGTTTGATGCACAATTATAATTTATTGAATAACAATGATTTATACATTAAAGGAGAGGTTTATTTGCGGATTGTACAAAATTTGATAGTTGCACCTGGCGTAAAAATTGAGGATTTAACAGAGGTTTATTCACATCCTGTGGCTTTGGCGCAATGCGTTAATTTTTTCAAAAATTATCCGCACATCAAGTTGATTGAAGCGACAGATACAGCTTTGAGTGTCAAGATGATTAAAGAAAAAGGCATGATTCGTGCTGGCGCAGTGGCTTCCTCCTTAGCAGCAGAAATGTATGAAATGGAGCTTTTAGTAGCGAGTATTGAAGATTATAAAAAAAATTATACAAGATTTTTGGTACTGAGCCGCAGTGCTTCTTTACCCAAAGGAGAAAGTCGGGATGAGACCAAATGCTCTGTCGTTTTTACTTTAAAACACGAGGTTGGGAGTTTGCATACTGTTTTAGCAACATTGGCAAAAAATAAAGCAAATTTGACTAAAATAGAATCTATCCCAATTCCCGATGAGCCGTGGCATTATCGTTTTTTTGTAGCATTTACATTTGATAGTTTTGAACGTTATACGCTGATAATGAAGCATTTAGAGGAATTGACAGAAAGTATGAAAATATTGGGCGTATATCAGAAAGGGCGATATTGGTAGGGGCGTACCCTTGCGGTCGCCCGTATCAAAAAAATAATCAAAGATTATTTTTTTTGATACCAAAATTGGCAGATCACGAGTAGCGCAAGGTTTACCCGTGCGACACTGAGTTAATTTCAAATACAGTTGCATATTTAGAATTAAGCCTTTGGACAAATTATGGGAATGCAAAAAAATAGTAAAGTTTTATCAAACAAACAATAAAATGAAAAAAAACGTCTTTTTGATATTTATTTTTCTTTATAAAACATTGATTATCAATGCTCAACTTTGCTGTGGCTGTTACGAAGCGTTTCAAATAATAGAAGGAAAAAAAGAAGAAAAAAGTAGTAAAAAATATTGTTTTGATAAAAGTGGAGTGCTGGTTTATGGAATAATGAAAATAAATGATGGAAAAGATACTACGATATTAATTGGTAGTCCATTTCCAAACACAAATGCAGACAGCATTGAACAAGAATATCGGTTTTATAGACCTAAAACAAAAAAAACTAAAAATGAGCTTATTATAAAATTCAAACGAGAACGTGATATTGGAATTTCAAGGCATATTTATAAAATAAAGGACAACAAAATTTTACAAATTATAGAAAAAGAACCGCCTTTTAGTACAAAATACACTTCCTATTTTTATGATAATTTGCAAAGGTTGATTTTAATAGTAGAACATTTTGAAGGAAATAACGCCGTTATATATCGTCAATTTATATATGAAGTGGATATTCCACCTTCGTCAGGAAAATACAAAGCAATGACAGAGCACGTTTTTTCTGGAGAACAGCATCAAATTATTGAATTTATGTCAATTGATTAAAAATGATAAAAACTGCAGCTCGTCTTGACCTTGTTCAAGAATATTATTTTTCGCAAAAGCTAAAAGAAATTGCGTTACTGAACGCCGAAGGCAAAAATATCATCAATTTAGGTATCGGTAGTCCTGATTTACCTCCGCATCCGAATGTTGTTAAAGCATTGACAGATAGTGCTTTGAATGAAAAAAATCATGCGTATCAGAGTTATGTAGGGTTGCCTGCGTTGCGAGAAGCGATAGCGGATTGGTATGCTCGGTATTTTGGCGTAAGCCTAAATCCTACGAATGAAGTATTGCCGTTGATTGGCTCAAAAGAAGGCATTATGCACATCGCACAAGCGTATTTGGAAGCGGGAGATATTGCGCTTGTACCAAATCTTGGTTATCCGACGTATCGTGCAGCAGTGTTATTGACAGGTGCAGAAGTCGTTGATTATCAATTAGATGCGTCGAATGGTTGGTTACCAGATTTTGAAAAAATGGAACAAACGATTGATTTGCAGCGAGTAAAATTAATGTTTGTCAATTATCCACACATGCCAACAGGCGCACAAGCAGATGCAGTTTTTTTTACAAAATTAATCGCTTTCGCAAAAAAACATACTATCTTAATAGTCAATGACAATCCATATAATTTTATTTTAAATAAAAATTATTTGAGTTTACTGAGTATTGACGGCGCAGCGGGTTATGTTTTAGAATTGAACTCGTTGAGTAAAAGTCACAATATGGCAGGTTGGCGAGTTGGAATGTTGTGTGGTCATAAAGACTTGATAAACAATGTTTTACGATTTAAAAGCAACATGGATAGCGGTATGTTTCTGCCTATACAAATGGCGGCGGTAGAGGCATTGCGTTTGGGCGACGATTGGTACGATAGTATTAATATTATCTATAAAGAACGGCAACAAAAGGTTTTTGAATTACTGCAATTGCTTGATTGTCAATACGATACAAACCAAACAGGAATGTTTGTTTGGGCAAAAATTCCAGATTATTACAAAGATGGTTACGAGTTGAGCGACAAAATTTTATATGGCGCAAATGTATTTATCACGCCAGGTGGAATTTTTGGAAGTCAAGGAAATAGGTATGTAAGAGTGAGTTTGTGTGCAGTAGGGGCAACCCTTGCAGTTGCCCTTGAACGGGTAAAACAAATTTAAAACCCTTCGGGTTTTAAATTTGTTTTATTCATAAAAATCAATAATAGTTTGTAAAACGCCAAGCAATTTTGGTAGGTCATTAGCAAAGTATTCTGTTTCATCAAGTGTCAATATATTTGCTTCTAATTTCATAAATAGCCATTCAGAGCCATTGGTAATTGCACCATAAATAATCTCTACTGGCTGATTATTTTTATGATTAAATACTTGACTACCAATCATTTGTGCAGCACATTGATTAGCAGCTTTGATTAGCGCACGATCAAGTTTAGCTTCGGTAATAGCAATAATTGGTGCAGTTAAATCGTATGCATCAGGTTGTTTGGCAAATAAAAAATCCAATTCGCCATTAAGTCCTTTTGATTTATCAGCAAGAAGATTTTCGCCCGAAAAAAGTGTTATTTTAGAACTATTACGGTCTTGAATTTCTAATAAAATAGGAAATACAAAGGCTTCGGAAACCATTTTTTCAGTTCTTGCTCGAATGTGAAAATGATTCCGTTCCAACTGTTGGGCTAAAAGTAAGGATGGTTCAATACGTGGCGCATTGGGAAATAACATTGCCCTTTTGGTTACAATGTTAAATTTTGTTTGTAAATCCACTAAATGAAAATTACGATATGCCATAAATAAAATTATTTTAATGCAAAAATACGAAAAAAATGACAAATAAGGAAATTATATTATTGGAAAGGTTAGAAAATCAAGGATTTTATGCCACAACAATCCACGATTTACCTATTCTTAACCTATTGGTCAATCAGGCTAATCATCGCTTTCATCAGAGTGTAGTATTTTCGATACAACAATTCAAAAGCCCAAGTTCCGTTCCTTTTTTGCGTCAAGCCTTAGAAAATGGTTTTGGAATTTATAAATACACTTGCTCTGATGATGATGCGATTACAAAATGGTTTAGTCACGCTTTATATAGTATTGGTACAGCAGAAGCGATACAAGTAATCAAGGATTTTTCAACATCAGAAAATGAAATGATTGCAAAAGAAATGAAATATAGATTGTCAAAAATAAAATGAAAAATGAAAAAACTAATTATTTTTTTAACGTTGAGCATTTTTACTTTCTTTACAATATTCGCACAAGAATCAATACAATATTTTGGTAAATACGAGGCTTCTTTGTTTGGTTGTATAAGGTTAAAAGGCAAAATATATGATAAAATAGACAAGTCACATGATATTAGAGATATATCTGTAAAAATTTACTGTAAGGACAATAAAATCTTGCAATTTGATTTTTACAAAAATGAAAAATTGTTAGGTATGGAAAAAGTAAAAGTGGATTTAGAAAATAATGATTTTGCGTTTAGAGGACAAACTGTATTTACCTCTGTTATACCTATATTAATTTGGCGTTTTGATAACAAAAAGGCTAAAATACACTTTGAGAAAGATAAGGTAAGCGTTAATTATTTGAATAGTGGTGTGATAATGTTTGTATGTTTTCCATTTGGAGGAACAAGCAATGGTAATGGTGGAGAAAACAAAGTTTTTATTCGTAAGGATTTAGAAAAATAAAATGAAAATCACAATAATAGGACTCGGACTAATCGGCGGTTCATTGGCAATCGCGCTGAAAGAAAACGGTTTTGCAGACGAGCTTTTTGGCGTAGAAGCCAACGAAACACACGCTCACAAAGCCTTGCAATTGGGCTTGGTAGAGAAGATTTTACCCATGACGGAAGGCATCGCAAAAGCAGATTTAATTATTGTCGCTACGCCTGTTGATGTATTGTCGTACTTGTTGCCAATTATTTTAGAACAAATTGACAATCAGATAGTTATAGAAGTAGGTTCTACGAAAATGCCAATTGTGGCGGCTATCGCAACGCACCCGAAACGTAGCCGTTTTATGGCTACACATCCGATGGCAGGAACAGAATACAGTGGTCCAGAAGCAGCAATACGACATCTTTTTACAGGAAAAAACGTTGTCTTATGCGATGTAGAAAAAAGCGATGCTGACGTAATAAAAAGTGTTGAGAAAATGTATAAATCGCTGTTTATGAAACTAATATACATGAACTCCGAAGAACACGATAGACATACGGCGTACATTTCGCACATTTCACATATCTGTTCGTTTGCGTTGGCGAGAACTGTTTTAGAAAAGGAAAAAGAAGAATTGCGTATTTTTGAATTGGCGAGTTCTGGTTTTGAAAGTACGGTGCGCTTAGCAAAATCAAACCCTGAAACTTGGATACCTATTTTTCAGCAAAATCAAGACAATTTACTTGATGTTTTAGACGAATATATTAATAACTTGTTGAAATACAAAGGCTTATTATTAAGCGAAAGTTATGATAAACTGAAATCGGAACTTTACAAAGCGAATGAAATTAAAAAGATTTTGAAATAGAAAGAAACGCAAAATAAAAAAATATGAATATTAAACCAATTTTTGAAAATAAAAAACGCCCAATTCTTATTGGCGGACCCTGTTCAGCAGAAACAGAAGAACAAGTAATGGAAACTGCAGCGCAATTGGCAGCAGCGGGTGGCGTAGATGCTTTCCGAGCAGGTATTTGGAAACCTCGTACACGTCCAGGAATGTTTGAAGGCGTAGGCGCTGAAGGATTGAAGTGGATGCAACAAGTACGTAAAGAGTATGGTTTCAAAATAACGACCGAAGTCGCCAATCATGCTCAAGTTTTTGATGCGCTCAAAGCAAATGTAGATATTTTGTGGATTGGCGCAAGGACGACTGTAAATCCGTTTTCGGTACAAGAAGTGGCTGATGCGCTAAAAGGCGTAGATATTCCTGTGATGATTAAAAATCCGATAAATCCAGATTTAGAGCTTTGGGTTGGCGCAATCGAACGCCTATATAATGCAGGAATTACCAGAATTGCAGCCATTCACAGAGGTTTTTCGAGCCACCGAAAAGGCGATTACCGCAACGAACCGATGTGGGAATATCCTATCGAGCTCATGCGTCGTTTTCCTGATTTACAGATGATAAATGACCCGAGCCATATTTGCGGCAACCGTCACATGCTGCAAATGGTCGCTCAAAAAGCGAT